>JACCVG010000158.1 GCA_013698335.1 Thermoleophilaceae bacterium | reverse complement strand
GTTCGGATCGCCGCCGTTGAGCGCGGCCTTGACGAGCGGCGAGTCGGCGATCGCCCGCGCGACCGGCTCGACCAGCTCGGTCCCACCGCGCACGACGACCCGCCCGGCGCGCTCCGCGCCCTCGCCGTCGCGCACGATCAGCACCGCCAGTTGACGCATCACGGAGTCGAGCGTCTGCCCGAGCGCCAGCTCGTCGGCGCTCTCGGGTTCGACGCGCACGCCAGAGGCCCCGTTGGCGAGCACGTAGACCGTGTCGCTGGTCGAGAGCTGACCGTCGACCGAGATCCGGTCGAACGAGCGGCGAACCGTGACGCCGGTCAGCAGCTCGATGGTCGCGGCGTCGACCTCGGCGTCGGTCTCGACGAAGCAGAACATCGTCGCGAACCGCGGGGAGATCATCCCGGCGCCTTTGGCCTGGGCCGAGAGGCGAACCGTGCCCCCGGAGAGCGAGACCTCGAGCGAGACGCACTTCGGTCCGGAGTCGGTCGTCAGGATCGCCGCTGAGAAGTCGCGCGCATCGGGCGCGAGCAGCTCGGCCGCGCTCGCTATACCGCCGAGCAGCCGCTCGCGCGGCAACTCCAGCGCCACACCCCCCGTCGAAGCCAGCCCAATCTGCTCCGGGTCGATTCCCAGCAACTCCGCTGCCGTATCGCGGGAGGCCTCGGCCGTCGCGAGCCCGCGGGCGCCGTCGCCGACGTTCGCGCCGCCGGAGTTCGCGACGATCGCGCGCAGGCGGCCCAGTTGCTGAGCCTGGGAGACGGCGACCGGAGCCCCGATCAGCGCGTTGGTCGTGAACCGCGCGGCCGAGACGGTCCTCGGCTCATCCGAGACGAGTAGCGCGACATCGGGCTTGCCGGATGGCTTGATCCCCGCAGCGACGCCCGCGGCCCGGAAGCCGGCCGGCAGCACCCGCGGATCGATCACCTCGACGCTGGTAGGCGGGTCCACCCAGCGCGAGTTGAAGAACGAGTCGCCGCTCATTGGAGCCCCTCCGTCTCGGGCAGCCCGAGCATCAGGTTGAGCGCCTGGACGGCCTGACCGGCCGCGCCCTTCCAGAGGTTGTCGATCGCGGCGAAGACGATGATCCGCCCGGTGGCCGGCTCGACGGTCCCGTGCACTGCACAGCGGTTGGTGTCCCGGACGTCACGGACGCCGGGTGGTGCATCGACGACATCGATGAACGGCTCATCGTCGTAGGCCTCGTGGAGCAGGCCCGCGACCGTCCCGGCATCGACCGGCTCGCGCGGGGTCAGGTAACAGCTCGCGAGCAGCCCCTGGTCGATCGGCAGCAGGTGCGGCGTGAAGGTGATCGGCAGTCCGTCCGGCAACTCCTGTTCGAGCTCGGAGCGGTGGCGGTGGCCTTCGACCCCGTAGGCGCTGACGTTTTCGGTGACGGTGACGAACTGGGTGCTCTCGCTCGCCGTCCGCCCGGCGCCGGACGCACCCGACTTGGCGTCGACGATCAGATCCGTGGCCAGCCCGGCCAGCGGAGCGGTCGCGAGCAGCGCCGCCGTCGGGTAGCAGCCCGGGGAAGCGACCAGCTCCGCCTCGGCAATCGCCTCGCGGTGGAACTCGGGCAAGCCGTAGACGGCGTCTGCGAGCAGCTCCGGCGCCTCGTGCGGCTGGTAGTAGCGCTCGTAGGCCTCGCGGCCGAGGCGGAAGTCGGCAGACAGGTCTACAACCCGCAGCCCACGTTCGCGCAGACCGGCGACGACCGGCGCCGAGGCGCCGTGCGGGTACCCGACGATCGCGCTCGACGCCCGCCCGGCGATCGCGTCGAGGTCGGGATGCTCCAGCACGATGTCGGCGCGGTGGCGGGGATAGAGCTCGTCGAGGTTGCGGCCGGCATCGGCGCGCGCCGTCGCCGCGACGAGCGCGAGCGAGGGGTGGCGGCGCACGATCGCGGCCGCCAACGCCCCGGCAAAGCCGCTCGCCCCGACGATGGCCACGGTGTTCGGGGCGGGGTCAGGCACGGAGCGCACCCCCGATCTCGCCGAGAGCGGTCGCGATCGCCTCGCGGCGAGCGACGACCTCGTCGTCGGTGAGCGTCCGATCGGGCGCGCGGAACTCGAGCGCCAGCGCGAGCGACTTCTTGCCCGCGCCGACCTGCTCCCCGCGGAACAGGTCGAACAGCTCAACCGTCTCGAGCAAGTCTCCCCCGCCGCCGCGAACTGCAGCCAGCACGTTTTCCGCCGTGACCTCCTCGGCGACGACAACGGCGATGTCCTGACGAACAGCGGGAAAGTCGCTGATCGCCGCGTAGGTCGGGGTAGCAGGACAGGCGTCGGCCAGTTGGTCGAGATCGAGTTCGAACCCCGTGACCGGCCGTTCGCCGCTCGGCCCGTCGAGATCCCACGCCCTGAGCACCAACGGATGGAGCTCGCCCGCCCAGCCGACCTCGGGGCCCCTTGGGCCGTGCGTCAGAACCGCTGACCGAGCCGGGTGGAGGTAGGGCCGCGCGCCCGGCTGCGGCGGCGCGAAGGAGGCCTCGACCCCGTAGATCCCGAGCACTGCCTCGACCAGCGCCCGGGCGGCGTAGAAGTCGGCGGCGCGGCGGGCTGACCGCCACGTGCCCGGCTCCGCGACGGTCAAGACCGCCCCGAGGGTCATCCTCTCGGTCGCCGCCCTCGCCCCGCCGGGCGAGGCGTCGGCGATCGGGGCAGGAGTGGTCCCCGGGGCGAACACCCGCGCGGCCTCGAAGAGGGCGATGTCGGTCTCGCCGCGGGTGATGTTGGCGGCGAGAGCGTCGAGCAATCCGGTCAGTAGGGTCGGCCGCATCACCGCCTGCTCCTCCCCGAGCGGGTTGGCGATCCGCAGGGGTTCCTCCGCGATCCGCAGTCGATCGAGATTTGCCTGGGAAGTGAAGCTGTAGGAGATCGTCTCGGACAACCCTCTGCCACGGATGGCGTCTTCGGCCGCTGCGCGTAACCGCTGGTCGCGCGGGCGGCGGCCGACCGCGTTGCGGCGGGCCGGAAGCGTCGCCGGCAGCCGGTCGAGGCCGTGGATCCGCGCGACCTCCTCGATCAGGTCGGTCTCACGCCGCACATCGCCGTCGCGCCAGGGCGGCACGACCACCTCGACGACGCCGGCCGACTCACTCGGGTCGAAGCCGAGCCGGGTCAGGATCGCGACCGCGTCGGCCGACGAGATCTCGCTTCCGAGCAGGCGCGTCATCCGCTCGAGCCGCAGAGTCGCGGTCCGCTCGGGCAGCGCAGCAGGATAGGCGTCGATCGTCCCTGGAACCAGCCGCGCGCCGCAGAGCTCGACCATCAGCCGTGCGGCGAGCCGCTGGGCGGCGATCGCGAGCGCCGGATGGAGCTGGCGCTCGAACCGCGCGCTCGCCTCGCTGCGCAGGCCGAGTCGCTTCGAGGTTCGCAGTACGTTGGGTCCGACCCAGGTCGCCGCCTCGATCAGCACGCGAGTCGTCTGCTGATCCACCTCGCTGACCTGCCCGCCCATCACCCCGGCGATCCCGGAAGGCTGCTCTCCGTCGCAGATGAGTGCCATGCCCGGATCGAGTGTCCGCTCCACGCCGTCCAGCGTCGTCATCCGCTCGCCGTCGGCGGCCCGGCGGACGACGATCCGCGATCCCGCGACGAGGTCGAGGTCGAAGGCGTGCAGAGGCTGGCCGGCCAGCAGCATCACGTAGTTGGTTATGTCGACGACGTTCGAGATCGGCCGCTGGCCGGCGGCGGTCAGCCGCTGCTTGAGCCACGGCGGAGACGGCCCGATTTGAACGTTCTCGAACGCGCGCGCCGTGAACCGCAGGCAGATCTCGGGATCGGCGATCTCCACGCTGACGTGGTCCTCGACCCGGCCCTCTCCGCTCGGCTCGGCATCGGGACCCGTGGGATCCTCAGCGAGCGGAGCGCCGGTCAGCGCGTGCAGCTCACGAGCGACGCCGTAGACCGACATGCAGTCGGGCCGGTTGGGGTTGACCTCGACCTCGATCACTTGGTCGCCGATCGCGAAGACATCGGAAAGCGGTGCGCCGGCCGGCCGCTCATCGGCCAGGACCATGATCCCGTCGTGTTCCTCGCCGATCCCGAGCTCGTGCTCGGAGAGGATCATTCCCGCTGAGCGGATCCCGCGCAGCTTCGCCTCGCCGAGCTTCGTCCCGTCCGGCATCACGGCCCCCGGGAGCGCGACGGCGACCATCTGCCCGGCGGCGACGTTGGGCGCCCCGCAGACGATCGTCCGGGCACCATCGCCGGTGTCGACCGAGCAGACCCGCAAGCGATCCGCGTCCGGATGCGGATCGACACTGAGCACCTTCCCGATTACGAAACCCTCGGCCTCTGGAACGCCGATCTGCTCGATCCGCTCGAGCTCGGTCCCGCTGCCGGTCAGCAGGTCGGCGACCTGCTGGGCATTCAGCTCTGGGTCGCAGTAGGCGCGCAGCCAGCTGAAGGAGACCCTCATGCTCCGCTCCCGAACTGCCCGAGGAACCGGAGATCGCCTGAGAAGAAGAGCCTCAGGTCGGGGATTCCGTGCTTGAGCATCGCGATCCGGTCGATTCCGAAGCCGAACGCGAACCCCTGGACCCGCTCGGGGTCATAGCCGTTTCCGGCGACGAAGCCGAGCACGTTGGGGTCGACCATCCCGGCACCGGCGATCTCGATCCAGGTCGTGCCCTTGCAGACGTTGCAGCGGCGGCCGTCCGCGAGCACGCCAGTCGCGGAGCAGGCGAAACACGACACGTCGACCTCGACGCTCGGCTCGGTGAAAGGGAAGTAGCCGGCGCGCAGCCGGATGCTGCGCTCGGTGCCGAACATCGCGCGTACGAACTCGAGCAGGACGCCGCGGAGGTCGGCGAGCGTCATGTCGGTGTCGATCGCCAGCCCCTCGAGCTGGTGGAACATCGGTACGTGGGTCGCGTCGGTCACGTCGCGCCGGTAGACACGCCCCGGAACGACGATGTAGATTGGCGGCTCCTGCGCCTCCATCGCGCGGACCTGCATCGGGGAGGTGTGCGTGCGAAGCACGACCTGATCGTCGAAGTAGAGGCTGTCCTGGGAGAGCCGCGCCGGGTGATGCGCCGGGATGTTCAGCGCGGTGAAGTTGTAGTAGTCGAACTCGACCTCGGGGCCCTCGAGCACGGTGAAGCCGAGCCCGAGAAAGATCTCCTCCATCTCGCGCCGTGTCTGGGTGATCAGGTGCATCTCGCCGCCGGGCCGCGCCGGGTCACCGGGCAGGGTGATGTCGAGCGGATCGGCGAGCAGCGCCGCATCGAGTTCGGCGCCCTCGAGCGCGCTCTCGCGTCCGGCCAGCAGGGCTTCGAGCACCTGACGGACGGCGTTCGCGCCCTTGCCGACCGGCCCGCGCTGCTCGGCAGGCAGCTCGCCGATCGAGCGCAGGATCCTCGTCAGCTCGGCCTTGCGCCCGAGATAGCGCACCCGCGCCTGCTCGAGCTCGGCGGTGCCCTTCGCAGCCGCGATCGCGGCCTCGGCCTCGCTGCGGATCTGATTGAGGCGGGTCGCCGGGTCAGCCATCGCCGGCCATCCTATTTCCCAGCTCGTGCAGGGCGATCGCGGCCGCTGCCGCGACGTTGAGCGACTCAGGACCGTCGCCCGCCATCGTGATGCGAGCGGTCCGATCGGCGAGCGCGAGGGCCTCGGGGCCCAGTCCGGAGCGCTCCCCCCCGAGGCAGATCACGAGTGGCGGAGAGACCCCGACGGCCCGCAGGTCGAGCTCGGCCGAGCCGTCAAGACAGACCTTGGTGGCGCTCAGATCCCCGAGCGCCGCCCGCGCCGGGGGCCGGGCGAAGATCGATCCCATGCTCGCCCGGACGGCCTTCGGCGAGTAAGGATCGGCACAACCGGGACCGAGGACGACGGGGCCGTCGCAGAGCGCGTGCGCGGTGCGGATAATCGTGCCGAGGTTGCCCGGGTCGCCGACGTTCTCGAGGTAGACCGTGACGGCGGCCCCGCCGGGGCTCGCCCAGTGCTGGCGGTAGACGCCGATCACCCTTGTCCCCGAGCCGAGCAGGCTCGCGCGGTCGAGCAGCGTCTGCTCGACGTCGACACCGCCGCGCAGGACGATCTCGGCCGTGATTCCGGCCGCCTCGGCGGCGGCGACGAGATCCTCGCCCTCGACTGCGAACAGACCTGTCCGTGAGCGCACCTTCTTCTCCCGCAGGCCGCGGATCGTCTTGAGGTGCTGGTTGTCGGGTGAGGTGATCATCGATCTAGTCGCTGAACCAAAAAGGGCGCCTGTCAAAGGCGCCCCGGGTGGTGACTGCGGTTGCGGCCCAAGCGTCAGGCAGCGGCCGCCTCCCGGGCGCGTTCGGCAAAACGTCGGAAAGTCTCGGGGTCGCGCACGGCGATGTCGGCGAGCACCTTGCGGTCGAGCTCGATCTCGGCGAGCTTCATGCCGTGCATGAACTGGCTGTAGGTCATGCCCTCTTGCCGTGCGGCGGCGTTGATCCGCGTGATCCACAGGCGACGAAAGTCGCGCTTGCGGTTACGCCGGTCGCGGTAGGCGTAGGACTCTGCCTTGAGCAGGGACTCCTTGGCGCGCTTGTAGCTGGACTTGCGATCGCCGCGGTAGCCCTTCGCCCGCTCGAGAGCCGAGCGGCGCTTCTTGCGCGCGTTGACACTGCGCTTCACGCGACTCATGAGGAGAGCATCCTCTCGACGGCCCGCTTGTCGTTGTCGGAAACGCTCACGGGACGGCCCAAATGGCGCTTCTGCTTGGCGCTCTTCTTGCCGGTGTTGTGGCTCGTGGTCGCGTGCCGGGCCTTGATCTTGCCGTTGGCCGTGACCTTGAAGCGCTTCTTGGCGCCGGAATGTCGCTTCATCTTGGGCATCGGGCTCTATTGAAGCAGCCCGGACCCACGCGCGCGCTCCGGCGCGGCAGGATCGCTCTCAGGCCGCCGGCGTCTCGGTCGGCTCGGGGGTCGGCTCGGGGGTCGGCTCCGGGGTCGGCTCGGACGCCGCCTCCGGGGTCGCTTCGGCCTCGGCCTCGGGGCCGGGCTTGGGAGCCTCTTCCCGCTGCTTGACGGGTCCGAGGACCATCGTCATGTTGCGGCCGTCCTGGATCGGGCGCTGCTCGACCGCACCGAGCTCGGCGACGTCCTCGGCGAGCCGCATCAGCAGCTGCTCGCCACGCTCGGGGTGGGTCGTCTCGCGACCACGGAACATGATCGTGACCTTGACCTTGTCCTGACCGCGCAGGAAGCGCTCGACGTGGCCCTTCTTGGTCTCGTAGTCGTTGGTCGCGATCTTCGGTCGCAGCTTGATCTCGCGCAGGTTGATCTGCTTCTGGTGGCGCTTCGCGGCCTTCGCCTTCTGTTCCTGCTCGTACTTGTACTTCGAGTAGTCGAGCACGCGGCAGACCGGCGGACGAGACTCCGCCGCGACCTCCACGAGATCGAGATCGCGCTCTTGGGCATAGCGCAGCGCCTCATCGATCTTGAGCACTCCGACCTGCTCGCCGTCCTCGCCGATCAGCCGGACCTCGGCAACACGGATGCGCTCGTTGGTGCGCGTCTGGTCGCGCTCCGGAAGGCGCCGATCGAACCTACGCGGGATCGGCACTACGAAGGGGGTGCGCTAGGCGTCAAAGGCAGGGGCGTGAGACGGGAGAGGCGGAAGGCACGGGCGCAGGGGTTGCCGAGCGCTGAGAAAGGGCCTTCATTCGCTGGCGAGTGTAGCAGTGGAGCCAGATCGTGACGCGATCTCCGCGTGCGCGCGCCCGACGAACTCGGCAGTCGCCACCGCGCCGGTGTCGCCTTCGCGGTGACGCCGGACCGAAACGAGCCCGTCGTCGACCTCCCGATCCCCGACGATCAGCATGTAGGGCGCCTTGCGCAGCTCGCCGTCGCGGATCTTGCGCCCGACCGATTCGCCGCGATCGTCGACCTCGACGCGCAGCCCCGCGCCGGCGAGCTGTTCAGCGACCGCCTTCGCGTACTCGTTGTGGCGGTCGGCGACCGGGAGCACGAGCGCCTGTACCGGAGCGAGCCAGAGGGGGAACTCACCGGCGTAGTGCTCGATCAGGATGCCGATGAACCGTTCGAAGCTTCCCATCAGGGCGCGGTGGATCATCACGGGCTGGTGCTCGGCGTTGTCGGCGCCGGTGTAGGTGAGATCGAAGCGCTCGGGCATGTAGTAGTCAAGCTGAACCGTTCCGAGCTGCCACGAGCGCCCGATCGCGTCGGTCATGTGGAGGTCGATCTTGGGGCCGTAGAAGGCTCCGTCGCCCTCGTTGCGCTCGAACTCGAGCCCCTTCTCGACCAGCGCGCGCTCGAGCGCCGCCTCCGCCCTATCCCACATCTCCTCGCTGCCGACCCGCTTCGCGGGCCGGGTCGAGAGCTCGAGACGAGGCGCGAAGCCGAAGATGTCATAGATCAGGAAGCCAAAATCCAGGCAGCGCTGGACCTCCTCGGGAACCTGCTCCTCGGTGCAGAAGATGTGGGCGTCGTCCTGGGTGATGGAGCGGACCCGGAGCAGCCCGTGAAGCGTCCCGCTCGGTTCGTGGCGATGTACGAGCCCGGCCTCTGAGTAGCGGATCGGCAGGTCTCTGTAGGACCGTCGCTCGCTGGAGTAGATCTGCGTGTGGGCGGGGCAGTTCATTGGCTTGAGCCCCATCGCACGGCCTTCGACCTCGGTGAAGTACATGTTCTCGCGGTAGACCTCCCAGTGACCGGAGCGCTTCCAGAGGTCGACGTCATAGAGAATCGGCGTCTTGACCTCGCGGTAGCCGCGGGCGGCGTTCTCGGTGCGCCAGAGGTCGGTCAGCTGGTTCCAGACCTGCGTTCCGTTGGGCTTCCAGAACGGCGAGCCCGGGGAGAGCTCCGAGAAACTGAACAGGTCGAGCTCGCGCCCGAGCTTGCGGTGGTCACGCAGCTTCGCCTGCTCGAGGCGCTCCAGGTGCTCGGCGAGGGCGTCCTTTGAATGGAACGCGGTCCCGTAGATCCGGGTGAGCATCGTCCGCGACTCGTCGCCACGCCAGTAGGCGCCAGCGATCGAGGTCAGCTTGAACGCCTTGATCCTGCCGGTGTCGGGCGTGTGCGGGCCGCGGCAGAGATCGAGGAACGGACCGTTGCGATAGAGCGACACCCGATCGATTCCCTGGTCACGGACGAGGTCTTCGATCAGCTCGACCTTGTAGATCTCACCGGCGTCGCCGAACTGCGTGAGTGCCTCGGCGACCGGCAGTTCAGAATGGTCGAACGGCTCGGCGGCCTTGATGTGCTCGCGCATCTTGGCCTCGATCGCCTGGAAGTCGGCGTCCGAGACCTTGGTGCCCTCTGGGAACTCGAAGTCGTAGTAGAAGCCCTCCTCGATCGGCGGTCCGATCGAGACGCGTGTCCCCGGGAAGAGCTCGACAACGGCGGTTGCCAGCACGTGGGCGGCGTCGTGGCGAACCAGCCAAAGCGCGTCTTCGCCCAGCGTGCCCTCGCTCTTGGGTGTGACGATCTGGATCGCAGCGCCGTCCTCGAGCGGCGCGGCGAGGTCGCGCAGTTCGCCGTCGACGCGGATCCCGAGCGCCGCGCGCGCCAGCCCGGGGC
>JACCVG010000130.1 GCA_013698335.1 Thermoleophilaceae bacterium | reverse complement strand
AGCTGTTGGCGCATCGAGCGCGCTGTGCGCCGGGCGAGCGCCGGATCCGCCGCCGGACGGCCGGCGAGCTCCAGCGCGCGTGCTTCGACGGCGTCGGCTGGGAGCGACTCCCACGCGAGCCCGAGGCGGACCGCTTGCTCGCCCGAGATCCGCTCGCCGAAGAGGCCCATCGCCGAGGCGGTCTCGCGGCCCGCGGCGCGACCCAGCAGGGTGAAGTGACCGCCGCCCGGGTGCAGGCCGATCTGGAGAAAGCCGGAGATGAGCTTCGCGTCGTGGGCGACGATCCGCGTGTCGGTCGCCAGTGCGAGGTTGAGCCCGGCCCCGATCGCACCGCCGATCACCGCGGCGATCGTCGGCGGCTCGAGCTCGCCGACCCGCGCGAAGGAACGGTAGATCCGACCCATGCTCTCGAACATCTCCTCGCCGGCGGGGTCGCGACCGGCGCCCGCGAGCGCATCGCGGTGTGCGCCCGCGCAGAAGTAGCCGCCGGACCCGCTGACGAGCACCGCGCCGACTGCGGGGTCGGAATCGATCGCCTCGCAGGCGTCGATCAGGGCGCCGGCCATCTCGGGCGTGAGGGCGTTGCGGCGCTCGGGAGCGTGTAGCGTCAACCGGGCGACTCCTTCGATGACCTCGAGACTGACCTCGTTCACTCTGGGCTCCTTTAGATCAACCGGCCGAGCTGGAGACCGCAGTATGCGGCCGCGAGGCCGAGCAGCACCGACCCGGCCACGTAGAGCAAGGCGGTTCCCTGAGCCGGGCCCTCGGCGAGGGCGATCGCCTGGTAGGTGAAGGTGGAGAAGGTTGTGAAGGCACCGAGGAAGCCGACGCCGATCGCGAACCGCCAATTGGCGCTCTCCAGGACCCCCGAGCTGGTCAGCGCGACGAGGACGCCAAGCGCGAACGAGCCGGCGATGTTGACCGTGAAGGTCGCCCACGGGAACTCGCCGCGGCCGACGCCACCGAGCCACCCATCGACGAGATGACGGGCGATCGCGCCGATCGCACCGAAGCCGCCGATCAGCAGGACACGGGTCACAATCGCTCAGTATCTCTAGACTCACTCGCCTTCGGGGCGTGGCGCAGCCTGGTAGCGCGCACCGTTCGGGTCGGTGAGGTCCCCGGTTCAAATCCGGGCGCCCCGATTTCTCACCAAACAGCGAAGGGCTGCGCACACCTGCGAATCGTGGCCTTGCGCTGCGGTGTGTAGACCGCGCCGCTGCGAACAGTCCAGCACCCTGTCTTGGGCAACGGGCTCACGCTGCCTTGACTCGCTCAGCCGCCGACGACCAACGCGGCGACGACGAAGACCGCGAGCTTGCCATAGCGGCGGTTGACGAGGCACGAGGCACGAGGGCGGCGGCGAGGCACGTCGGGAGAAGGCGATTCACGCCGGGCGAAGTTCGCCCCCGCGACCTACGTCATAATTCTTGGCGTGCGCGAACTCGTGATCACTGGTATCCAGGCGGTAGAGTGGCGCGAGGCGCCCGCTCCGAAGATCGAGAGCGATCGGGGGGCACTGGTGCGTCCGATTGCGGTCGCGATGTGCGATCTCGACGCGGCGTTTCTCTCCGGCGTCGTGCCGGTCGCAGAGGCGTTTCCGCTCGGGCATGAGTGCATCGGCGAGGTCGTCGAGGTCGGCGATCAGGTGAACTCGGTCGCGCCCGGGGATCGCGTCGTCGTCCCATTCCAGATCTCGTGTGGCGACTGCAACTCCTGTCGGTCGGGCCATACCGGCAGCTGCTCGAGCGTCCCGCGCGGCTCGGCCTATGGCATGAAGCCGCTCGGCGGTGACTGGGGCGGGGCGCTGTCTGGCCTCATGTCCGTGCCGTTCGCCGATGCCATGTTGGTTGCGCTTGCGCCAGGGCTCGATCCGGTCGCCCTAGCGAGCGTCGCCGACAACGTCGTGGACGGCTATCGCGCTGTGGCCGGACCCTTGCGGGCCGGACCCGGCGCGGAGGTGCTCGTCGTCGGCGGCTTTGCGCGGAGTGTGGGGCTCTATGCGGCAGCGTGCGCCCGTGCACTCGGGTCCGAGCGCGTGCTCTATGCCGACAGCGACGTCGAGCGGCTCGAGTGCGCGGCGCGACTGGGGATCGAGACCCACGAGATCGCTTGCGATGACGACGGTCTGGCCGTATGGCCTGCGCGCCTCGGGCGCTTCCCGGTGACAGTCGATGCCAGCGGTGACCACGGAGGCCTCCACGCTGCGATCCGCTCCACCGCGGCGGACGGACACTGCACATCGGTCGCGATCTATTTCGAGGGCGAGACCCCCCTCCCGTTGCTTGAGATGTACACGCGCGGTTGCACGCTTCATGCTGGTCGCTGCCACGCGCGCACGCTGATACCGGAGGTGCTCTCTTTGATCGAGGCGGGGCGGCTTGACCCAGCGCTTGTCACGAGCGCAGTCGTCAGCTTCGACGACGCGGTCGACGCGCTCAGCGAGCCGCCGACAAAGCTGATCCTGGCCGCCTGACCGAGGTTGCCGAGCTCACTCGAGGTCTGTTCGGACGACGCGGGTGGAAAGTGGATGCTCACGGCCTGCAGCAGGTCCTCGCCGCTGTTTACCTGCGCGCCCCCTCAATAGAACTACGCGGCGCGGAGGTGAGAACGAGACGCCAGGCGGCGACCTTGGGCGAGACCCGCTTCGATGACGGTTCGCCTGGGCGTCGCGTCCATCAGGTTAGTGCCCATTGCGACGGCGGAAGCCCTGTCTGGAGCGATCGTTGCGACCCTAGCGCCGCGGCGTTTGAGGACGAGGGCTTCGGCGCTGGCGGCCGCGCGCGAGATCGGACCGAGGCCGCTAGCGGGCTCGCTGAGCGTCGGCCGGAAGGCTCCAGTCGGATTGAGGCAGATGACGAGATCGTCGCGCGTGGCCTCGACGGCGTCCATGTTGGTCGGACTCCAGGCGCCCCCGTCGACGTAGCTGTTGCCGTCGAACAGAACTGGTCGGAAGACGCCGGGGATCGCACAGGAGGCCTGGACCGCCTGGGAGACCGACATGTGCAGGCCGCCGGGCGCGCCGACGATGTGGCGGCGTCCTGTCTCGACCGCAACGACCGCGACACGGAGCCGGCCGTCGAACTCGACGCCGACGCGTTCGATCTCTCTGCCGAGCTCCTCAAGGGAGCGCCGGCCGGTGGGAATCCGGGCGAGCGCCGTTCGTCGCAGCGCCGCGCCGCCCGCGGCGCTCGAGCTGAGCGCGAGGGCTGCCAGCGGCGCGATCACCGATCGTCCCGCTTCGCTGGCGGCGCCTCGGGCGCGGTTCCCGAGTGAGGCGGGGCTCGTCGCTTGGGCCTCCACGGTCGGGGCCTGGGGCAGGTCGCCGAGGCGACTTCCCGGTGCGAGACCGGCCACGAGCGACGCAGCGACGATCGAGCCAGCCGAGGTTCCGAGGTACTGACGAGCCGCTCGGGCGTCGAACTCGGTGCCCTCGTCAAGGCCGCTCAACAGCGAGCTCATCCAGGCCTCGCCGAGAATCCCTCCGCCACCGAGGACCAAGACCGCCGGGGTTGTCAGGGGCATGTCGCTCATGTCACGCGCCGTGCGATGAACAGCTGCGCCGGCTAGGAGGAGATCGTCCGGCGCAAGATGAGGCCGCAGATCGCCGCGCCCGCGAGGGCCAGGAGCGACAAACCGAGGAAGTCGATTGGGGTGAGCACAGCCAGGACGGTCCCGATGACGCCGATCGTCGCCAGCCCCCCGGTGGCAAGCACGAGCTTGTAGGCGCGGCCCTCCCGCTGGCGACGGGAAAGGCGGTTTCCGGAACTAGGCTGGAGGTCGGTCATCTGCCTATCGTCGCAGGCGTGAGTGACGGGGCGACGTTAGCTGGGGGTTAGGTGAGGCTTTAGCTGGCATTGTCCGCTCGGCGATGTTTGGTCGACGACACAACTCTGGGGCGCGGGCAGCGTTGACGTCCCCGATGCGAAAGACCACGATCCCCGTCTGCGCGGTCCTCGGACTGCTGCTGCTCCCCACTGCCGGTCAGGCGCGGACGGTCGACTTCGGAGTCCAGGCCGAGCGCCAGGGCTCGGAGACGCTCAGTCGCGAGGAGGTCATGCGTATGCGACGGGGCGGGGTGAAGCTTCTGCGCACCCCGCTCGAGTGGGAGCTCGTCCAGAGCTCTGGGCCCGACCAGGCTTATGACACGAGCAACTTCGACCGGCTCGTCGAGTGGTCGCGCGAGGGCGACCTGCCGAAGCTCGAGATCCTGCCGATCCTGATCGGCTCTCCGGCCTGGGTCGAGGGCGCCGAGACCAACAACGAGCCGCCGACCACGGCGCTCGACCTGCAGCGCTGGAAGACGTTCGTCACGGCGATGGTCGAACGCTACGGAGCAAACGGACCGATCAACGCATGGCAGGTCTGGAACGAGCCGAACCTCAGCGCCTTCTGGACCGACCGCGACCCGGACGTCCGCGAGTACGCGGAGTTCCTCGAACTCACCGACCGCGCGATCCGCAATGGTGAGGCCAGAGCAAAGACGGTGCTCGCCGGCATGCCCCAGCGCCCCGGCGCACCGAAGCCCCAGACCGACTTCCTCCGGCCGCTCTACAAGATCAAGGGCGTGCGCAAGGCCTTCGACATCGTGGCGACCCACCCCTACGCGACCAGCAAGAACCAGGCGATCGACAGCGTGGAGAAGATCCGCGACCTGATGGACGACTTCAACGACGACGCGACGCCGATCTGGATCACCGAGAGCGGCTTCGCCTCAGCCGGGCCGAAGCACCCGTTCCGCCGCCTCGGCAACGAGCAAGGGACCGAGCTGCGCCGGGTCTTCTCGGCCTTCCAGCGCGAGGCGAGCGAGCTCGACATCGAGAAAGTCGTCTGGTTCTCCTGGCGCGACGGCGACACCGATCCCCCGACGCTCCCGCAGAACAACGTCTGGCAGACCTACACCGGTCTGTTCAGCTTCGACGGCGATCCGAAGGCCTCATGGGACCAGTTCGCCAGGCTGGCCGGTGGCGATCCGGGCTCAGGCCGGATCGGCGCCGACATTGAGCCGACGCCGCCAGCGGAGGAAGGCGGACTCGACCCTCAGGGCAAGGCCAGAACCCCTTAAGGCACCTGCGCGAAGACGATCGTCTCGCCGCTGTCGTCTTCCTCGATCAGCCCGTCCTCGATCAGCAGATCGAGGTGGCCGAGAATCTCGGAGAGGCTGAGGTAGGCCTGCGTAACCGCGATCTCGCCGAACATCGCGTTCGCGAGAGCGTGGCCGGAGAGCGGGCCGTCGGCGAGCAGGTCGAGCAGCTTCGATGCGCGGCGGTCCTGCCCTTTGACCCGCCTGTCGATCAGCGCGCGGTGGTCGGTGACCGGTCCGCCGTGGCCGCCGAGCGCGATCTCGATGTCGAGCGCACGGGTCGCGAGCATCGAGCTGCGGTACTCGAGCAGCGGTTTGGGCCTCCGCCCGTCCCAGTCGCGGTGCAGCGGCCGGCAGATGATCGCGTTGGATGAGATCTTCGAAAGCAGGTGATCGCCGCAGAGCGTGATCTGCGAATCGGGATCGAAGAAGATCGTGTCCGAGGGCGAGTGGCCGGGGCGGTAGAGGACGTCGAACTCGCGGGCGCCCATTTCGAGCTGCTGCCCGTCGTGCAGCTCACGGTCGACCCGGCTCGGCGCCGCGTACCCGCGGATGACCTCGCCGATCGATTTCAACGCGGTCGTCGCGGACGCATCGACACCGTGGCGCGCCATCAGCTCGACGGCGTAGCGGTCATCGGCGCGCGAGTGCTGCTCCCAGCCGCGCAGCATCGGGGCGAGCAGGTCGAGGCAGGCAACATCGGCCTCGCTGCGGCGCGCGATCGCGCTGGCGAGGCCGAAGTGGTCCTGGTGCTGATGGGTGACGACGATCAGGTCGAGATCGCTGAACGCGTATCCGAGCGCCGCCAGCCCCGACTCGAGCTCGTCGAGTCCGGTGACCGAGTTGGGGCCGCAGTCGACGAGCGTCAGAGGATCTCCCTCGACGAGATACGTGTTGATGTCCCCGACCTTGAACGGGGTCGTGATCGGGAGGCGGTGGATCCCGGCTGTGGCGGCCGCGGCGAGCGCTTCGCTCTCGGCGGTTTGCTCCGCCTTTGTTGGAGCTGACAAGACGAACCAGTCTAGGGCGGTCGCGCGGCGGCGCGGATCGCATACCGAGCGGGTGTTTCGTTAGTTTCCCCACCACGGTGGCGGCCCTCGAACTACTGACCGCGCTCGGCGAGCGCACGCGGGACGAGCTGATCTCGGCCGGCGTGCTGGCCCGCGCCGGGTTCATCAGGCTCGAGGGTCCGCGCCAGACGCTCGGCACCGTCGGCGCCCTGCGGGCTTACGGCGGAGTCGGCGCCGCGACGGCGATCGCGGCCGCGCGTACCCCCGAGCGCCGTGGCCTCGTCGACGATCTCGGCGAGTTCAGCTTCGGCGAACTCGACCGGCGGGTCAATTGCGTCGCCAACGGCCTACGCGCACGTGGGCTGAAGTCGGGTGACGCGGTCGCGATCCTGGCCCGCAACCACCGAGGCTTCATCGACGGAGCGTTCGGTGCGGCCAAGTGCGGGGCGCGGGTGGTCTTCCTGAACACTGATTTCGCCGGGCCCCAGATCCGCGAGGTCGCCGAGCGCGAGGGCGCCCGCCTGCTGATCTGCGACGAGGAGTACGTCGAACTGCTCGCCGGCTACGAGCCCCCGCTCGGTCACCTCCGCTCGTGGGCCGAGGAGCCGGGGCAGGACACCCTCCAGGCGATGATCGACGCGGGCGATCCGAGCCCGCCACCGGCGCCGGACGACCACTCATCGGTCGTGATCCTCACGAGCGGGACGACCGGGACGCCGAAGGGCGCGCGGCGCGAGGAGCCGAAGTCGCTGATCATCCCGGCCGCGCTGTTCTCCAAGGTGCCCTTTCGCGGTCGCGAGGTGACCTCGATTCCGGCACCGCTCTTCCACGCGCTCGGCTTCGCCCACCTGATCGCCGCGCTCGCGCTCGGCTCGACCGTCGTCGTCCGCCGCCGATTCTCGCCCGAGGGGCTGCTCGAGGACATCGAAGCGCACGGGGTTACCGCGACGATCGTGGTCCCCGTGATGCTGCGGCGGGTGCTCGCGCTCGGGCTGGAAACGGTCGGCCTGCACGACACCACACCGCTCAGGATCATCTTCGTCGGCGGCTCGCAGCTCGGTGCGGAGCTCTGCAAGCGGACGATGGCCGCGTTCGGGCCCGTCGTCTACAACCTCTATGGCTCGACCGAGGTCGGCTACGCCACGATCGCCACGCCAGAAGATCTGCGCGTCGCGCCCGATTGCGTTGGCCGCACCCCGCGCGGAGCGACGGTCCGGATCCTCGACTTCGAGGGCGGTGAGCTGCCTACGGGTGAGACCGGGCGGATTTTCGTCAGCAACGGCGCGGCCTTCGAGGGCTATACCGGAGGGGGGACGAAGGAGGTCCTGGACGGCCTGATGTCCTCGGGCGATGTCGGCCACTTCGATTCGGCCGGCCGCCTGTTCATCGACGGCCGCGACGACGACATGATCGTCTCGGGTGGGGAGAACGTCTTTCCGGGCGAGATCGAGGAGCTGCTCCAGGCCCACGCTGCGGTCCACGAGGCGACCGTCATCGGCGTTCCCGACGAGAAGTTCGGCCAGCGGCTGGCGGCCCACGTCGTCCTCGCCGATGGGCAGACGCTGACCGAGGACGAGGTCCGGGATCACGTGCGCGACAACCTCGCGCGCTTCAAGGTTCCACGCGACGTCCACTTCCTCGCCGAGCTGCCGCGCAACCCGACCGGCAAGATCGTCAAACGAGAGTTGCCGGGGGTGGCTGGGTGAACCCCCTCAAGCGGGCGACGAGGATGATCAGCCGACCGGCGAAGACGGTCAACGCCGTGCTCAGCCGGCCGACGGCGGGCCTCACGCCACATGCCCTCGCCGGTCGTGTTCGCGGACGGCGGAGCCTCGAGGACACCGTTCACGATCGGATCGTGATGGTGACGGGGGCTTCCTCCGGGATCGGCGAGGCGGCGGCCCTGCAGATCGGCGAGGCGGGTGGCACCGTTCTGCTCGTCGCGCGGACCGCGGAGAAGCTGTGCACCGTCGCCGACCAGATCGAGGCGCTTGGCGGGACGGCTCACGTCCATCCGTGCGACCTCGCGGACATGGAGGCCGTCGATCGGCTGATCGCGGCGGTATTGGCCGAGCACGGTCGCGTCGACATCCTGGTCAACAACGCGGGCCGTTCGATCCGGCGCTCGCTCGCCGCGTCCTACGACCGTCCGCACGACTTCGAGCGGACGATGCAGCTCAACTACTTCGCGCCGGTTCGCCTGATGCTCGGGTTGCTCCCGGGGATGCGCGAGCGCGGCAAGGGGCAGGTGATCAACATTTCGACGGCCGGAGTTCAGACCCGGGTGCCCCGCTTCGGCGCCTACATCGCTTCCAAGGCCGCGCTCGACACGCTCTCGGATGCCTTTCAGGCCGAGACCGAGGACGAGGGGATCCGCTTCACGACGATCCACATGCCGCTGGTGCGGACGCCGATGATCGCGCCGACCAAGATGTACGACCGCTTCCCGGCGCTGAGCCCCAAGCAGGCCGGCGCGGTGATCGCCGATGCGATCGTCTCACGGCCGCGGCGAATCAGTCCGCTGTTCGGACGGGTCGCCTCGTTCGCGGACTCGGTCAGCCCCGAGGCGATGGACCAGGTCCGCAACCGCGGGTTCAAGATGTTCGACGATCCCAAGGGCGCCGAGACCCCCGGCGGGGAGGCTTTCGTCGAGGCGACCCGCGGCGTTCACTGGTAGCCGACGCAGGCACGCCACCGGCTTGCTGTCGCGAGTTCTCTCGCTAGGCTCGCCGCCGAATGGTCGAGCGCGCAGCCACACCGACGATCTCGCCCTGGCGGCGGCGGCTGATGCACGCGGCGCGGGCGATCACCACGCCGCTCGTGCCCGACGACTACCTCGGTCTGATGAATCCGGCCTGGTCGGCGCGCGAGCTGACCGGGACGATCGAGCGGATCAAGCCCGAGACCGAGCAGGCGTCGACTGTCGTCGTGCGGCCGAATTTCCCCTGGCCGGGCCACCGGCCGGGCCAGTACCTGCGGATCGGAGCAGAGCTCAACGGGATCCGGCACTGGCGGGCCTATTCGCTGACCTCCGATCCCGACCACCCCGACGGCCTCGTCTCGATCACCGTCAAGCACGTCGAGGCCGGTCTGATGTCGCCCTGGTTCACGCGCAAGGTGGAGCCCGGAGCGACGGTCTTCTTAGGCGAGGTCGAGGGCGAGTTCCGCTTGCCCGACCGCCTCCCCGACCGGTCGCTGTTCATCAGTGCCGGCAGCGGCGTGACGCCGATCTGGAGCATGTTGCGCGACTTGGAGCGACGTGGTGGGCTCGACGACGCCCTCCACGTCCACTGCGCGCGCGAGCCCGATCAGGTGATTTTCGGAGCCGATCTGCGACGGATGAACTCGACTTACGAGGGCTACACCTTCCACGAGCACCACACCGGGAAACTGCCGCGCATCGTTCCGCAGAACCTCGACGAGATCTGCCCCGATTGGCGCGATCGCCACACCTTCATGTCGGGGCCGCGCGAGCTGATGGACGTGATGGAGGCCCACTGGAAGGCCGAAGCCGACCGGGATCTCCTGTTCACGGAACGGTTCCAGCCGATCATCGGTCGCGGTGATGCCGACGTCGGCTCGGGCGGGACCGTCAGCTTCCGCGTGACCGATGTCGAGGCGACCTGCGACGTCGGCGTCTCGATCCTCGTCGGTGGTGAGCAGGCCGGCGCGCTGTTGCCCTTCGGCTGCCGGCTGGGCATCTGCCATACCTGCGTCGGTAGGCTGCACTCAGGTCAGGTCCGCGACGTCCGCACCGGAGAGCTCCACGGGGAGCAGGGCCAGACCGTCCGCACCTGCGTGAACGCCCCCGAGGGCCACGTCGAGATCGAACTCTGAAAGGACACACGAGATGCCGGGTGCCGAAACCTTCACCAGCAGCGATCCCAGCCATCCGCTGCACCGCCTGACGCCGGCTCAGATCGAAGAGATCGGCGAGGCCTTCCAGGTGATCGGCGACGAGGTCCGCACGGATCTCGGCGAGCACGACGCCGACTACATCCGCAGCCTGATCCAGTTCCATCGCCGGCTCGGCGCGCTCTCCCGGATCGTGCTGATGGCCTCCCGCTACCCTCCGGCGTGGGTGCTCGGAACGACCGGCCTGTCAGTGGCCAAGATCCTCGAGAACATGGAGATCGGGCACAACATCCTGCACGGTCAGTGGGACTGGATGAACGACCCGAACATCCACTCCTCGACCTGGGACTGGGACACCGCTTCGACCTCGGCGGCCTGGAAGCACTCCCACAACTACCTGCACCACACCTACACGAACGTGGTCGGCAAGGACAAGGACGTCGGCTACGAGATCATGCGGGTCGACCCCAAGCAGCGCTGGGAGCCGCGGTTCCTCGCCCAGCCTGTGATCAACGTCTTCCTGATGCTGTTCTTCGAATGGGGCGTCGCCGTCCACGACATGGACATCGAGGGAATCAAGGCGGGAACGAAGGACATGAAGCAGCTGCGCCGCGAGCTGAAGGAGTTCGGCCAGAAGGCCGGCCGCCAGATCCTCAAGGACTACATCGCCTTTCCGGCGCTAAGCGGTCGTAAGGGGTTCAAGCGGACCCTGCAGGCGAACATCACCGCGAACCTGATTCGCAACGTCTGGTCCAACGCGATCATCTTCTGCGGCCACTTTCCCGACCAGGCCTACACCTTCACCGAGGAGGAGGCAGCCGACGAGAGCCGCGGCGCGTGGTACATCCGCCAGCTGCTCGGCGCGGCCAATATCGAGGGCAGCGACACCTTCCACCTGATGAGCGGCAACCTCAGCTACCAGGTCGAGCACCACCTGTTCCCGGACATGCCGAGCTCGCGCTACAAGGAGATCGCACCGCAGGTCAAGGCGATCTGCGAGCGCTACGAGCTGCCCTACAACACGGGGCCGTTCGGCCAGCAGTGGCTGATGGTCCAGCGGACGATCCTGCGCCTGGCCTTCCCGGGTGGCGCGCCGCGGCCGAAGGCGCCGCCCTACGTCGAGCCGCCGGCGTATGAGACTCCGGGCCCGGTCGTCTCGAGCTCCGCGGGGCCGATCCCGGCCTTTCCGTAGCCGGCCGGCGCGGTCGCGACCGGGCTCAACCGGCCGGACCGAGGCGGATGATCTTGTCGTCGCCGGAACGCGGTGAGCCGCGGCCGTCGCGGTTGCTCGTCGTCACCCACAGCGAGCCGTCTGGGGCGGCGAGCGCGTTGCGGATCCTGCCCAGCTCTCCCTCGAGCAGCGGCTCGCGGCCGGCGACGGTGCCGTCGCGCGCGAGCTCGACGCGCCAGAGCCGCTCTCCCCGGAGCGCGGCTACGAACAGGTCGCCCTCCCATTGAGGGATTCCGCCGTCGATCAGGATCGCGGCGCCGCTCGGTGAAGCCTCGGCGGTCAGCCACGTCGTGATCGGGTTGATGAAGCCCTCGTTTTCGGCTTCGGCCCCGCCGTCGCCCTCGAACAGCGGCCATCCGAAGTTGCCGCCGGCCTCGATCCGGTTGACCTCGTCGAAGGCGTTCTCGCCGAACTCGGAGGCGAACAGTTGATCGTCCTCGTCCCAGGCAAGGCCCTCGACGTTGCGATGCCCGAGCGAGTAGACGGGGCTGTCCTCGATCGGGTTGTCACGTGGCACGGAGCCGTCGGGCTCGACGCGCAGGATCTTCCCGGCGAGCGATCCACGGTCTTGGGCGGCGTCGGGATCGCCGGCATCGCCGGTCGCGACGTAGAGCTTGCCGTCCGGGCCGAAGGCGATTCGGCCGCCATCGTGGAAGGAGTTCTGCGGAATGCCCGTCAGCACCGGCTCGGGCTCCGCGCCGATCTCGAAGCGGACGACGCGGTTGTCCCGCTCGGTCGTGATGTAGGCGTACAGCAAGCCGTCCCCTTCGAAGTCGGGGGATAGGGCGAGGCCGAGTGCGCCACCCTCGCCGTCGCCGCGCGTCGGGAGGGTCTGGATCGCCTCCGACTCGCCGCTCTCCGGGTCGAGCCGCAGGAGTCGGCCGGAATCGCGCTCGGTGTAGAGCGCATCGCCGTCAGGGAGGAAGGTGAGGCCCCAGGGAACTTCGAGCCCCTCGGCGATCGTCGTCTGCTCGATCTCGACCTCATCGCGCCCGTCGGCGGGACGGTCGGCTTCGGTCACCTCGGAACCCGTGGTCGGCGGAGACGCCGGCTCATCTGAACCGCCACATCCGACGCCCAGGGTGAGCGCTGCGAGGCCGAGCAGGATCGAGCGGATCATCGTCCGAGAATCGCACACCTCTCCCGCGGCGCGCTAGCGTGCAACTCCATGGTCGACCCTCCCGCCTTCCACTTCGTATGCCGAGCAGCCGCCCTCGAAGGCGCCCCCGACGGCTGGGCGGCCGAGATGCTCGGCGAGGGTCAGATCTCGCTGCTCGCCGATCAGGGAGGACTGGCCGGCATCGACGAAGTCGCGCACGCAC
Source organism: Thermoleophilaceae bacterium (assembly GCA_013698335.1). Classification (GTDB taxonomy): domain Bacteria; phylum Actinomycetota; class Thermoleophilia; order Solirubrobacterales; family Thermoleophilaceae; genus JACCVG01. Next base: position 3,968 of record JACCVG010000130.1, on the reverse strand, counting down.
TCGACCTGTCCACCGTCTCGGTCGTTCGCAGCGAGCCGACCGCCGAGGAGCAGGAGGAGACGGTGATGGCCCACGCCGGCTCGCTGCCGCTCGTCTGGGTCGGGGCATCGTTCGGCGAACAGGCCCGCGAGTGGGCGCACCGGCGCGGGCCGATGACGCTGCTCGTCGAGGCGCCCGAGGGGCTCTCGGGCGAGCAACGGGACCGGATCGACCGATTCGTCGGCCTGCTCACCCGCCAGGCCGAGTAGCCCTCACAGGCTCGCGATCAGGCGCGGCGTGAGCTCGCGGATCGATCCGATCACGAGATCCGCGCCCTCGAGCGCATCCGCGGCTGGTGGGAACTCACGGTTCGGAATCGCCACTACCGCGAACCCGGCGGCCGCCGCCGCGCGCAGGCCGTTTGAGGAGTCCTCGACCGCGGCACAGCTCGCCGGATCGAGCTCGAGCAGCTCGGCGGCCCGCAGGTAGACGTCCGGAGCCGGCTTTCCGCGCGCCACCTCCTCCGAGGAGACGGCCACGCAGAAGAGCGCGGCGAGACCGCTCTCGGTGAGGAACAGGTCGATCAGCGGGCGGTTCGCCGACGACGCGATCGCCAGCGGCCAACGCTCTCCGATCGCTCGAACGACCTCCGGGGCGCCGTCGATGACGGGCAGCCGCTCGCGGTAGCGCTCCTCCATTCGCGCCACGACCGCGTCGGAGATCTCCGACGCGGTCCCGGGAACCCGGAGGTCATCACGCATGTAGGCCGACCACTCGATCGAGCTCATTCCCATCATCCGCTGCTGGGCCTCGGCCTTCCACTCGCCGCCGCGTTCGATCGTCAGCTCACGTCGCACGTCGTCCCATAGCGATTCGGAATCGACGAGCACGCCGTCGAGATCGAAAACGACGGCTGCCGGGCTCATCCGCGTGATTATGCTCCGCCGATGACCTTCAACAAGAAGAACCTCCGTGATGTCGAGGACTCGGCGCCGAAGTTCGGTTTCGAGGAGGTCCAGGAAGCGCGCTTCCCGGGGACCGACCTGCGAGCCGAGACGACGGGGCTCGCCTACCACGTGCTGCGTCCCGGCAAGCGCCAGGCGTTCGCCCATCGCCACGAGCAGGCGGAGGAGATCTACGTCGTGCTGTTCGGTGAGGGCCGGCTGAAGCTCGACGACGAGGTCGTCGACGTCGCGACGATGGATGCGATCCGCGTCGCCCCCGAGACCGCACGCGCTTTCGAGGCCGGCGACCAAGGCCTCGAGCTGCTCGTTTTCGGGCCCCGCCACGAAGGCGATGGCGAGATCATCAAGGACGGGTTCTGGGAGGACTGAAGCGTCACGGCGGTGCTGGCCGCCACCGTGGCGCTCTTGGCGGCCGCCTCTCCGGCTGCCGCGGCGGGTGGTCAGGGGGTTGCTTGCTGGCGCCCGACGATCTGGGTCCGGCCGCGCCTCCCCGTCCGATTCGCTTCGGGGTGACCCCCGGCATCGGTGGTCGGAGCCTCCGCGGGCAAGCTTCAGGTTGTGCTGCTGCTCGAGCAGGCCGTTGGTGGCCTGATCGGGCCGACCACGGTCCGGACCAAGGGCACCGTCGAGCAGATGACGAAGAAGCATCTGGCCGCCTGACGAAGGTCGCATAGGATCGCAACGACACCCTTCGAGAGAGGAGCCGCGGTGAGCGAGAAGTCCGAGCTGGGGATGGTCGGCCTGGGGCGTATGGGCGCCAACATCGTCCGGCGGCTGATGCGCGCCGGGCACCACTGCGTCGTCTACGACGTCAACCCCGAGACGGTCGCCGAGCTGGCGGCCGAGGGCGCCGAGGGTGCGGCCTCGCTCGAGGAGCTCGCGCAGAAGCTGAGCGCGCCGCGCACGGTCTGGGTGATGGTTCCTGCCGGGCACATCACCGAGACGACCGTCTCCGGCGTCGCCGAGGTGCTCGAGCAGGGCGATGCGATCATCGACGGCGGCAACTCGTACTACCACGACGACATCCGTCGCTCGAACGAGCTCGCGCCACGCGGGATCGACTACATCGACTGCGGGACGAGCGGCGGCGTGTTCGGCCTCGACCGCGGCTACTGCCTGATGATCGGCGGCCCCGACGCCGCGGTCGAGCGGCTCGACCCGATCTTCTCCACGATCGCTCCGGGTGTTGACACAGCTGAGCGGACCCCCGGTCGCGACGGCGAGCCCGACACCGCCGAGAACGGGTACCTGCACTGCGGCCCGGCCGGCTCCGGTCACTTCGTGAAGATGGTCCACAACGGAATCGAGTACGCGATGATGGCCTCCTTCGCCGAGGGGTTCAACATCCTCAAGAACGCCAACATCGGCAAGACCGAGCGGGAGGCCGACGCAGAGACCGCGCCGCTCGACCACCCCGAGCACTACCAGTACGACCTCGACATCCCGGCGATCGCCGAGCTCTGGCGGCGCGGCAGCGTCGTCGGCTCCTGGTTGCTCGACCTGACCGCGGCAGAGCTCGTCCGCTCGCCCGAGCTCGAGGGCTACTCGGGCCGCGTATCGGATTCCGGAGAAGGGCGCTGGACCTCGATCGCGGCGATCGACGAGGGTGTCCCGGCCCCGGTGCTGACGACCTCGCTCTACTCGCGGTTCGCCTCGCGCGACCTCGACAACTACGCGAACAAGATCCTCTCGGCGATGCGCAAGCAGTTCGGCGGGCACGACGAGAAGGCATCCTGAGCGTGCCGGGGTTGCGTGACCGCGCGGCCTGGACCGCGCTCGAGCAACATCGCCCGGGGATTGCCGGCAAGCACCTGCGCGAGCTGTTCGCGACCGACGCCGATCGCGGGCAGCGCCTGACGGCTGAGGCGGCCGGGCTGTTCCTCGACTACTCCAAGAATCGGATCGACGACGAGACCTTGCGGCTGCTCGTGGCACTCGCGGAGGAGAGCGGCCTCGCCGAGCGCCGTGCCGCGATGTACGCGGGCGAGCGGATCAACGTCTCCGAGGACCGCTCGGTGCTCCACGTCGCGCTGCGGATGCCGCGCGAGCGCTCGCTGATCGTCGAGGGCACCGACGTCGTCAAGCAGGTCCACGAGGTGCTCGACCGGATGGCGGCCTTCAGCGATCAGGTCCGCAGCGGCGAGTGGCGTGGGCACACCGGCAAGCCGATCCGCAACGTCGTCAACATCGGCATCGGCGGTTCCGACCTCGGCCCGGTGATGGCCTACGAGGCGCTGCGCCATTACGCCGCGCGCGAGCTGACGCTGCGCTTCGTATCCAACGTCGACGGCACCGATTTCGCCGAGTCGACCCGCGACCTCGACCCCGAGGAGACGCTGTTTATCGTCTGCTCGAAGACCTTCACGACGCTCGAGACGATGACTAACGCCCAGACAGCACGCGACTGGGCGCTCGGCGGGCTCGGCGGCGATGAGCAGGCGATCGCGCGCCACTTCGTCGCGGTCTCGACCAACGCCGAGGGTGTCGCCGAGTTCGGCATCGATACCGCCAACATGTTCGGGTTCTGGGACTGGGTCGGCGGCCGCTACTCGATGGATTCGGCGATCGGCCTCTCGACGATGATCGCGATCGGCCCCCAGCGGTTCGCCGAGCTGCTCGGCGGCTTCCACGCGATCGACGAGCACTTTCTCGAGGCTTCGACGCACGAAAACCTGCCCGCGCTGATGGGGTTGCTCGCTGTCTGGTACGCCGACTTCTTCGAGGCCCAGACGCTCGCGGTGCTCCCGTACGACCAGTACCTGCACCGCTTTCCGGCCTACCTCCAGCAGCTCACGATGGAGTCCAATGGCAAGCACGTGACGCTCGAGGGCGCGGAGATCGACTACGAGACGAGCGCCGTCTACTGGGGCGAGCCGGGGACCAACGGCCAGCACTCCTTCTACCAGCTGATCTACCAGGGGACGAAGCTGATCCCCTGCGACTTCATCGGCTTCGGCCAGTCGCTCAACCCGCTTGGCGACCACCACGACATCCTGATGGCAAACGTCTTCGCCCAGTCAGAGG
>JACCVG010000116.1 GCA_013698335.1 Thermoleophilaceae bacterium | reverse complement strand
CCACGCCGATCCCGTTTGGCTGCTCGCCGCCGTTGTTCGCGCAGCTGAAGGTCTCGACCGCCCCGAAGGCGCGGCCACGGCGCGCAAAGTTCGGTGCCACGTAGGAGTTACCGCGGAAGTACTCGGGCTCCTCCCCGGAGAGCTGAAGACTGCGCCCGTCGATGATCGCGAACTGCGGCAGTGAGCCGTGCGGACCGCGCCCCTCGTTGCCGCCCGGCGTGATCGCGAGGCCGCCGCTGGTCAGGAACTGGGCGAGCTGGACCTGGCCGAAGTTGAGGTAGGAGAGGATCGGGTTGAGCTCTGGGAGGAACTCGTTCAGACCCTTGAACACCGGCTTGGCGCCGCGCAGGAACCGCTCGGCTGCGGGCAGCCCTTCACGCGAGGCGTCGATCAGCGGGTCGAGCTCGCGCAGCAGCTCCTCGAGGTCGGGTGAGAGCTTTCCGAGGTCACGGACGGTCGGACCGAGGTCGTCAGCGACCGGCTGGAGGTTGACGATCAGCGGGCGCGTATCGGCCGAGAAGCGGTCGAGCCGCGAGAGCGTCGTGCGGGTCTCGGTCAGGAAGGTCGGGAAGATCGAGAACGTCTCCGCCAGGGCGTCGCGCTCCTGGGCGGTCGCCTCGAAGACGTCGTTGGAGTTGACGACGAGCTCGCGCAGCGCGCCCTGCTGCTCGTCGAGTGCGCCGAAGACGACGCCGGTGTTGCGGACGAACCGGCGTACCGAGGCCTGCTGGCGGTCGAGCACGTCGAAGACTTCGGCGCCGTCGGTGACGAGCGGGCCGAGGTTGCCGAACGCGTCGTTGAGATCTTCGGCGTAGGTGCCCCCGGTGAGTTCCGCGAACTCGGAGCTGAAGTTCTGGAACGCCTCCTTGGTCGCAGGCTCGAAGATCCGCAGGATCTCGTCGAGCTCGACGGTCGGCGCGACGTTCGTGAACGTAAGCGTGTCCCCCTCGGGCAGGCTCGGCGAGCCCTCGTTGCCGGGGGTCAACTCGACGTAGGTCTCACCCAGCAGCGTCTTCTGGCGTAGGATCGCGCGGGTGTCGGCCGGGATCGGCGCGTAGCGCTCGTCGACCTCGAACTCGACCAGGGTGCGGTTCAGCCGCTCGTCGATCTGCTTGTTCTTGACGGTTCCGATCGTCACGCCCGAGATCCGGACGTCGGCCTCCTCGGCGAGGGTCGCGGCCTCGGGGAAAGCCGCCTTGAACCGGTAGCCCTCCGGCTTGAGTGGGATCGGTCCGCCGAAGGAGATCCAGAGGAACAGCAGCAGCCCAAAGCACGACAGGGCGAAGACGACCATCGTCAGGATCCGCGGGAGGCTTGGAGCGTCTTTGTTCATGCGCAGAGGGGGCTGGATAGGGCGGCTTCAGGGTTCTGACCGAACACGAGGGTCAGGGCTGCGGTCGTGAACTGGCCGGCGAGCGGCTGCAGAGGTGCGGGCAGCCCCTCACGCAGTGCCTTGGTCTGGATATCGACGAGTCCCTGGATGCTGCGACAGCCGAGCTGCAGCAACACGCGCCGGTAGGGGCCGTTGGCATCTCTCGTCGAGAAGACCGAGTTGCCGTTCGCCGCGACCCAGTGGAGCCAGAACAAATAGCCCTCTTTGCGGTTGCGATCGGCCGTCGGGTTACCGGTCAGGGGCTCGTCGCCCGAGACCGGGCGGGTGGCCCGCTCCTGATCGGACCCCGCCGGGTTGAAGGCAAGCAGGTTGAAGAGGCGGTTGAGTTCGAGGAACGAGGTCGTCAGCTCGGGCATCGCGGTCGAGAGGTTCTCGGCGATCGGTCGCAGGAGCTTGCCTACGTATGGGTTGGCCCTCCGCACGAACGGCCGGATCTGGTTACGGAGCTGCGGCTCGCCTTGGCGGACCAGCGGGAGCACCTCTTCATTGGCCTCGTCGAGCTGGCGGAACGCGGGGCGCAGCTGGTTGAGCGTCGGGCCCAAATCCTGGCCGAGCCGCTCCACCTTGACGAGCGTCGACCGGGTCTGGCCGAGGGCGCCTGGCAGGGCCGCGACAGCGCGCGAGATGTTGACGTCCTGGGAGGCGAACGCGGCGAACGTAGTGTTCGACGCGCGCACGAGCCGCTCGAGATCGCCGTCGTTCTTCGCGAGCTCGGTCGTCAGCTGACCATAGTTGTGGATCAGGCGCGCGAGCTGCTCGCGCCGCCCGGCGAGAGCGCCGTTGACCTCGGCGAGGTCACGGTGAAGCGGCTCGAGCCGCTTGAAGACCTCGCGCAGGTCGTTGCCGCGGCCGTCGAGGCCCTTGCCGGCGCCGTTGACGAGCAGCTTTAGGTAGGCGCGTGTGTCGGTGTCGAGCGCGGCGAGGATCTCGTCGGGATCGAT
>JACCVG010000085.1 GCA_013698335.1 Thermoleophilaceae bacterium | reverse complement strand
CCCCCTCGGCCACGACCACGATCGAGAAGTAGCGGCCGCGCGAATGGCGACGGCGCAGGAGCCGGCACACCTCGTCGATGTCGAACGGGCGCTCCGGGATCAGGATCACGTCCGCGCCTCCCGCGAGCCCGGCGTGGAGGGCGATCCAGCCGGCGTGGCGTCCCATGACCTCCACCACGAGGATGCGGTGGTGGCTCTCGGCGGTCGTGTGCAGTCGGTCGATCGCGTCGGTCGCCACCTGCACCGCGGTGTCGAAACCGAACGTCATGTCGGTCGCGCCGATGTCGTTGTCGATCGTCTTCGGGACGCCCATGACCGGCAGCCCGCCGTCGTAGAGGCGCGAGGCCACGCCGAGCGTGTCCTCGCCGCCGATCGCGATCAGCCCGTCGAGGTGCAGCGTGCGCATGTTCTCCTCGATCCGCGCCGCGCCGCCCTCGTCCTTCAGCGGGTTCGTGCGCGACGATCCGAGGATCGTGCCGCCGCGCGGCAGGATCCCGCGGGTCGACTCGATTGTCAGCTCCTGGTAGGCGTTCTCGAGCGGGCCGCGCCAGCCGTCGCGAAAGCCCACGATCGCGTGCCCGTAGCGGTCGATCCCCTTGCGGACGACCGCGCGGATCACGGCGTTGAGGCCGGGGCAGTCGCCGCCGCCGGTGAGGAGGCCGATCCGCATCAGGTGAGAGGAACGCTCCGCATCGGAGAAAAATACCCGGCGCTTGCGCCGTCGGGACGTAACTGATTAGGATGCGCGACAGATCTGGAATCTTGTTCAAGGAGGGGATTGTCTTGCGAGCACGATGGTGGGCGGTTTTCAGCTGCCTCTTGGCCGTCATGGCGTTCGGCGTGAGCGCGTGCGGCGACGATGAGGAGAGCAGCGGCGGATCGGAGCCGACGGGCGGGGAGGCGAAGATCGACCTGGTGGTCGGCGACTCGGTCCCGCTGAGCGGCGACCTGGCAGACTTCGGGCCACCCGGCCAGAAGGCCGCTGACCTCGCGGTTGAGGAGATCCAGGCCGCGATCGACGAAGTCGGGGTCGACCACACAGTGGAGGTCGTCCACGAGGACAACGGCGGCGGCGCCGACCAGCAGGCGGCGGTGCAGAGCGCGCGCAAGTTGATCGACTCCGACGGCGCGAGCTGCCTCGCCGGCGCCTGGGCGTCCGCGGACACGATCCCGATCGCCGAGTCCGTCGCGATCCCCGAGCAGGTTCCGCTGATCTCGCCGGCGTCGACGAGCGACGAGATCACCGGCCTCGAGGACGACGGCGTGGTCAGCCGCACCTCTCCGCCGGACTCGTTCCAGGGCCCGACGCTCGCGGACTTCATCGATCAGGAGCTCAACGGCGCGGACGGCAAGACCGTCAACGTCGGCGCCCGCAACGACGCCTACGGCACCGGGCTCGCCGAAACGTTCACCGCCGCCTGGGAGGAGCTCGGCGGCACGATCGGCGAGGAGGTCATCTACGACACCAAGCTGCCGAGCTACGACACGGAGGCTCAGCAGATCACGTCCGGCAACCCGGACGCTACGGTGATCATCGACTTCCCGGAGACCTACAACAAGGTCGGCCCGGCGCTCGCACGGGCGGGCTTCGACCCGAAGACCACGTTCGTCACCGACGGCTTGATCTCGGGCGACCTGGCTGAGAGCGCCGGCGAGGAGGCCGTCGTGGGGCTGCGTGGCACCGCCCCCGGCGCGCCCGACAAGGGCGAGACGGCCGCAGCGTTCGACCAGGCCTACAAGGCGGCGGAGCCGAAGGACATCGACCGGATGACGTTCGATGCCCAGAACTTCGACGCCGTGATGCTCTGCTACCTGGGCGCGGTTGCGGCCGGCAGCACTGACGGCGCGGCGATCGCCGAGCAGATCCAGGGCATCAGCGCGGAGGGTGGAACGAAGTACAACTTCGAGCAGCTCCCGCAGGCGATCGAGGCACTGCAGAACGGCGAGGACATCGACTACGAGGGTGCGTCCGGACCGATCGAGCTGGATGAGGCCGGAGACGCCACAGCGGGCGTATACGACACCTACGAGTTCGACGAGAAGGGTGCGCCTCAGACCGTCGGCGAGGTTCCGGTAGCGGAGTAGTAGCAGTAGCCGGCAAGCACCCGCGAGCGGGAGCCGGCAGAAGGGCTTGAGGGAGACGGCCGGGTCTAGGAC
>JACCVG010000031.1 GCA_013698335.1 Thermoleophilaceae bacterium | reverse complement strand
GGCGTTGTTGGCGCGACGGCGACGACGGCGCTGATCTCGCGGCCCTACGTCGAAGCAACCGTCTAGGATCCGCCCCCGTGAACCTCGTTCTCTTCCTCGTCCCGTTCGTCCTGGCCGGGATCGGCGTGTTGTTCATCGCCTTCTCGGGAGGACCGAGCAAGGCGCGCGAGGCGTACCTCACCCGCGGCAACCGCGGTTTCAGGATCGCGATGCTCGGCATCTACGTGGGGCTCGGGATCGTCCTGCCGCTGGTCATCATCGCGGCACGGGGCGAGGCGATCGGCGCCGGCCGGCTTGCCGGCACACCGCCCGCGAACCCGTCGATCGAGCGCGGTAAGACCCTTTTCCGGCAGACTTGCGCGAGCTGCCACAGCCTGGCCGCCGTTAACGCCCGCGGCAACACCGGACCGAGCCTCGACGACATCGGCGAGCTGACCCCGGATCGCGTGCTGGCGGCGATCGAGAACGGCGGCACCGACCAGGGTCTGATGCCCAAGCGGCTGCTGGAGGGCGAGAACGCTCAGGCCGTGGCCGACTACCTCGCGTCCGCCGCCGGCAAATCACGCTAATTGCGGGGTGGCCGAATCGGTTTTCCCCTGCTAGTGCTGGTAGTATCGCCACCGCAACGCCGAGGATCCGCCTGGGAGGCGGGACACGGGGGAACCAGTGACTCTTCGGAGTCGGGGGCGAATCGCCGCACCAGCGGCGTAGCGCAGCTCTTTCAGCGCGAGTCCGTCAGCTAACCCCGTAGGCTGAACGAAAGAGAGCGAATGAGCCAAGCCGCCGCCCGTTTCGCGCCCGCTGACCTCAACGAGGGGACCGTCGCACCGACGCACGCCCGTCCGCGTCCGGTCGCGGCCGCAGGCCAGCATTCGGTACGCCGGCAGGCCCCTGCCCGCTCGCGAGGAATCTCGGCCAGGGCGGTCCGTTCGGGCCCGGATCGGCTTGCGATGTGGGCTGTCGTGCTGGGCGTCTTCATGGTCGCGCTCGCCGGGGCCACCGCCCAGGCCGGCAGCGATGAGAAGCGCTCCGCGCCGGCGCCGCAGACGGTTGAGCTGTCGCCCAAGTAGTTCTGGAGCGCCCCGTTACCGTCTGTTTACCTCTTTTGTCATCCCTACCCGGGTCAAGTGCGTATGACTCTTTGGAGTCCACAACCCTGGGCTAAGCTTATGATACGTAAGCGGATGCAGAAAGAGAAGTATCAGCATGAAGACCAAGGAAAGTCGTTTCCAGGTTCACGACGAGCTGACGGCGCCCGAGCACAGCGTGCCCGTGTTGAACGGGGCGCTGGCGGCCGGCGGGCAGCTCTCCAACATCGTCGGCGTGCTCGCGGGGTCGCCCGCCACGCTGCGCGCGTACGCCCGCTTTCGGTCGGAGCTACGACATGGCACGCTGCCGCTCAAGACCCAGCAGCGCGTCGCGCTCGCGGTGGCGCAGTACCAAGGCAGTGAGTACTCGCTCTCGGCGCTTCAGCGAACCGCTCGCGACGCCGGGGTCGGATTCGACGAGATCGCTCGCGCGCGCGAGTTCGACTCCGCGGATGGGCGGGAGGCCGTGCTGCTGCGCTATGTTCGCGGCCTGCTCGAGAGCCCCGGTGCCCCGCCGCTGCACCTTCACGAGGAGGCCCGCGAGGAGGGCTGGACCGACGAGCAGATCATCGAGCTGGTCGCGCATGTCTCGCTGAGCGTCTTCACGAACCTGATGACGAAGGCCGGCGACATTCCGACAGACGGCTCGGCCGAGCAGGCGCGGCTGTCGCAAGCCGCCTAGGGTCTCTGCGGGAGCCAACCTCCCGAGCCGTTACGATGGTGTTATGTCCGTAACTGCTGTTCCGAGGGCGGATGACCCGGCTGGTTCGGTCCCTCTGCACTCACCGGTCGAGCGGCAAGGATGTTGCTCCCTCTACCACCGCGCCGTCGAGCTGATCGGCAAGCGCTGGAGCGGAGCGATCCTTCTTGTGTTGACGGGCGGGCCCCTGCGGTTCTCCGAGATCAGGGCGCTCGTTCCGGACCTGTCCGACCGGCTGCTCTCCGAGCGTCTCAAGGAGCTCGAGGCCGAGGGAATCGTCGAGCGGCGAGTATTCGACGAGGTGCCGGTACGCGTCGAGTACGCGCTCACGGGCAAGGGCGAGGCGCTCGAGCCCGTGCTGCGAGAGCTCAAGTCTTGGGCCCAGATGTGGCTCAACGGGACCGCCGCCTCGCACACCTAGGCGCCCGCCACGACCCTCAGACCACCGGCCAAGTGAGCCGGTTTTTTTGTGCCAAATCCTCTACCGTAGGCGCGTGGCTGACAAATCCGAGAGCGCAGCAGACGTCAAGGCGATCGTCGAGGAGCGCGACATCCGCTTCATCCGGTTCTGGTTCACCGACATCCTCGGTCAGTTGAAGAGCTTCTCGATCAACGCCGCCGAGCTCGACGACGCCTTCGAGGGCGGGATGGGCTTCGACGGCTCCTCGATCACCGGCTTCAACGCGATCGAGGAATCGGACATGATCGCGATGCCCGATCCGTCGACTTTCAACGTGCTGCCGTGGCGTCCCGACGAGCAGGGGGTCGCCCGGATGTTCTGCGACGTCCTGACCCCCAACCGCGAGCCCTATGAGGGCGATCCGCGCCACGTCCTGCGGCGCGCCCTGAACCGCGCCGAATCGATGGGTTTCGACGAGTTCAACGTCGGTCCGGAACTCGAGTTCTTCTATTTCCGCAGCGCCAAGACCGAGCCCGGCCAGGCGCCCCAGGTGCTCGACGAGGGCGGCTACTTCGACCTGACGACGCTCGACGCCGGCTCTGACGTGCGCCGCGAGACCGTGCTCGCGCTCGAGCAGCTCGGCATTCACGTCGAGTACACCCACCACGAGGTGGGTCCCTCACAGCACGAGATCGACATGCGCTACGCGCCTGCGATGAAGATGGCCGACGCCTGCATGACCTATCGGATCACGGTCAAGGAATACGCGATGAAGTACGGCTGGCACGCGACCTTCATGCCCAAGCCGCTGTTCGGCGAGAACGGCTCCGGGATGCACACCCACCAGTCGCTCTTCAAGGACGGTCGCAACGCGTTCTACGACCCCGACGACCAGTACTTCCTGTCTGAGATCGGCAAGGCCTACATCGCTGGCCAGCTCAAGCACGCCCGAGAGATCTCGTCGATCTTCGCCCAGTGGGTCAACTCCTACAAGCGGTTGGTACCCGGCTACGAGGCTCCGGTCTACTGCGCCTGGTCGCGCCGCAACCGCTCGGCGCTCGTACGGGTGCCGCTCTACCACCCCGGCAAGGAGCAGGCCACGCGCATGGAGTTGCGCTGTCCCGACCCCTCCTGCAACCCGTACCTTACGTTTGCGGCGTTGCTGCAGGCCGGTCTCGAGGGGATCGAAAAGGGCTACGAGCTGCCCGAGCCGATGGAGCGCAACCTCTACCACCTCTCGCCCGATGAGCGACGCAGGATGGGGATCGAGCAGCTCCCGGAGACGCTCGGCGAGGCGATTGAGCTGACCGCCGAGTCAGAACTGGTGCTGCGCACCCTCGGCGAGCACATGTTCAACCGCTACATCGAGATCAAGCGCCAGGAATGGGACGACTATCGCGTGCAGGTCTCGGAGTGGGAGCTTGACCGCTACCTCGCGATCCTCTAGGCCGGTCTGGCGCTCAGCCGTCGAGCAGTGTCGTGAGCTCGGCGGGGTCGGTCACGGGGCGCAGGCAGCGGAAGTTCTCGCAGACATAGGCGGCCGGCTGGCCGTCGACCTCGCCTCGGCCTTCGAGCAGCGGGACCGCGCTCTCGCCACCGGCGCCCCCCGCCAGGACGAGGTGGGGACGGAACCGCTCGCGCACGGCCGCGGCTAGTGATCCCAGGTCGGAGCCCAGCAGCGCTACCTCGCGCGTGGGGGAGAGGTGGAAGTCAATCGCCTGGAGCAGGTGCGAGAAAGCTTGTGGGTGCTGGGCGGCCATCTCGTGGAGCAGCCGCAGTGGGCCGAGCGCCGCCTTTTCGTAGGTGTGCTCCCCGGTCAGGGCGGCGAGACGCAGCAGCCCGTATGCTGCGCTCGCGTTGGCTGATGGGATCGGGTGGTCCTCGAGATCCTTGCGCCGCGTGAGCAGCTGCTCGTGGTCGTCGGCGGTCTCGAAGAAGCCGCCGCGATCGGGGTCTGCGAAACGGGCCAGGATCGTGTCGGCGAGCGACCGCGCCTCGGTGAACCAGCGCTCGTCGAAGGTCGCTTCGTAGAGGACGAGCAGCGCCTCGAGCAGGTAGGCGTGGTCTTCGAGGTAGGCGGCGAGCCGCGCCTCGCCCTTCCAGGTGCGCAGCAGCCTGCCCTCGGGATCGCGTAGCCGGGTCAACACGAAGTCAGCGCAGGCGACTGCGGCGTCGAGGTAGTCGGAACGGCCGAGCACCGAGCCCGCCTCGGCCAGCGCGGTGATCGCCAATGCGTTCCAGGCGGTCAGCCGCTTGTCGTCGAGACCGGGCCAAACCCGGTCGGCACGCACCGCATAGAGCTTCGCCCGGATCTCGGCCAGCCGCGCGGGGGTCGCGCCCCCGCCGCGTGTGAGGATGTTGGAGCCCTCGAAGTTGCCGCGTTCGGTGACGCCAAACCACTCGAGCGCCTCGCGGTAGAGCTGATCGTCAGCGAGTGCGGCCTGGAGCTCGGCAGGCGTCCAGACGTAGAAGCTGCCCTCGACCCCGTCCGAATCGGCGTCGAGCGCCGAGCAGAAGCCGCCCTCCTCACCGCGCAGCTCGAGCAGCATCCAGTCGAGCGTCTGCTCGCAGACCTCGCGGAACAACTCGTCCTCGTGCACCTGCCAGCCGTGGAGGTAGGCGCGAGCCAGCAGCGCGTTGTCATAGAGCATCTTCTCGAAATGGGGGACCAGCCAACGCGCGTCGACGGCGTAGCGGGCGAAACCTCCGCCGATCTGGTCGTAGATCCCGCCGCAGGCCATCGCCCTGAGCGTCGCCGCGGTCATCTCACGCTCGCCCCGGCGCAGCAGGAACTCGATCGCGGAGGCGGGCGGGAACTTCGGCGCGCCGCCGAATCCTCCGTGCTCCTCGTCGAAGCGTTCGCGCAGTAGCGCGACTGAGGCTTCGAGCATCGCGGGCTCGAGCGGCTGCGCGGATGGCACGAGCAGCGCCCCGCCGGCCAGCCGGCGGGTGACCTGTTCTCCGCTCGCCACGATCTCCTCACGACGGGAGTTCCAGGCCTCGGCGACCGCCTCCAGGACCATCGTCCAGCTCGGCATTCCCTGGCGAGCGTCCGGGGGGAAGTAGGTTCCGACGTAGAACGGCACCTGGTCTGGGGTGATGAAGGCGTTCAGCGGCCAGCCGCCGTGGCCGGTCATCGCCTGGCAGGCCTCCATGTAGATCGAGTCGACGTCGGGACGCTCCTCGCGGTCGACCTTTATGGAAACGAACCGATCGTTCATCAGGGCAGCGACCTCGGGATCCTCGAAGGACTCGCGCTCCATGACGTGGCACCAGTGGCAGGCGGAGTACCCGATCGAGACAAGCAGCGGCTTGTCCTCGTCCCGAGCGCGGCCGAGCGCCTCCGGCCCCCACGGGTACCAATCGACGGGGTTGTCGCAATGCTGGAGCAGGTAGGGCGAGGTCTCCTCCGCGAGCCGGTTGGACACCCTCAGCCGACCAGTGCTGAGATCTCGTCCGGCCGGCCGAGGCCGAGCAGGAAGGTTCTTCGCTCGGTGTCCAGCAGGAGCGGCACCGCGGTGAAGCCCAGCTCGGTCCACTCGCGCTGCCAGTCGGCCTTGACCAGCGGACCGGCGGGATCGCCCACCGCCTCGGCTAGCCCATACTGCTGCGCCACCCCGGCGAGCAGCTCGGGATCGGAGATGTCCTCGCCGCCCCGCCAGAGGCGGCGCTGCAGATCGAGCCGTAGTGCGTTCGCCGCGCCGCGGTCACGGGTCACGGCGGCGGCCACCAGGTTTAACGCCGGGCCGCTGTTCGGCTTGCCGAGTTGCCGCGTGAGCGGGACGTCGGGAGCCGTCGCCGTCACCTCGCGCAGCTCGCGCGCGAGCGCGTCTCCGATCTCGCCGATGAAGATCTCCAGGGGGATGGGGAGCTCGGGCGCGTGCTCGACGCCGCGCCACTCGACCCGATCGGCGAGCCCGAGGGCGACGAGCCGCTCTTCGATGACGAAGCAGTTGGGGCAGTTGACGTCGCTGTAGAAAACGATGTTGCTCATGGGGCAGCCCGCAGCAGGGCGCGTTGGATCTTCCCGCTTGCGGTCTTTGGAAGGGACGGCGCGTAGTCGATCACACGCGGGTATTTATACGGGGCGGTCAGGTCCTTGACGTGCTCCTGGAGCTCGCGAGTCAGCGCCGGGCAGGGTTCGACCCCGTCGCGCAGCACGACGATCGCGCGGACGATCTGGCCGCGAAGCTCATCAGGAGCGGCGACGGCCGCGGCTTCCAGTACGGACGCGTGGCTGATCAGGGCGGACTCGACCTCGAACGGCCCGATCCGGTAACCGGCCGAGATGATCACGTCGTCGGCCCGGCCCTCGAACCAGAGGTAGCCCTCCTCGTCCTCGCGCACGCGGTCGCCGGTGCGCCACGGCCCGTCGGGAGCGCCGAGCGAGAAGGTCGGCACCGACTCGGGTGCGACGCACAGCTCTCCGTCCTCGACCCACGCGTCGATGCCCGGCAGCGGCTTGCCCATCGACCCCGGCCGGACCGGCGCGCCAATCGGCATCCCGGTCAGCGCTCCGGTCTCAGTCTGCCCATAGCCGTCGTGGATCTCGATGCCGGTCGCGGCGTGGAAAGCACGGATCACCTCTGGATTCAGTGGTTCGCCTGCGGCGACCGCGTGGCGCAGATCGGGCAGCTCTCCGAGGTCGGTCCGCTTGACGAGCGCCCGGTACTCGGTGGGAGCCATGCAGAGCACGTTCACCCGCTCGCGCTGCAGCGTCTCGAGACGTCGAGCGGGGTCGAACCGGGCATCCTCGAGCAGCGCGGTCGCCCCACCCAGCCACGGGGCGAGGAACACGTTGCGGGCGGATTTGGACCACCCGCTGGTGCCCGTGCACCAGGCGACCTCGCCCGGCTGGGCGCCGAACCAGTGCTCGGCTTGCACGGTCTGCCCGCTGAGAAAACGCTGTCCGTGGAGAATCGGTTTCGGTGCGCCCGAGGTGCCCGACGTGAAGAGCATCAAGGCCGGATCGCGCTCGTCCAGGTCGGCGGCCGGGGCGGGATCGGCTTGGGGCGGCTGCCCGCCGTCCACGACGATTCCCGTGAAGCCTGCCTGCTCGACCGTCGCCAGGTTTCGCGAGTCGGTGATCACCGCGCGCGCCCCGGAGATCTCGAGCCGCTTGGCAAGGTCAGCGGCGCGCAGTTGCTCGGCGCAGGGGAGCACGACGAGACCTCCGCGCAGGGACCCGCACATCGCGTAGACCCATTCCGGTCGGCTGCCGAGCAGCGTGACGACGACGTCGCCGCGGGCGAGCCCGAGGGCAGCCAGATGGCCGCTCAGCCGAGCGGTGCGCTCCGCGAGCGCACCAAAGGTGACCTCGCTGCGCTCGCCCTGCTCCCCGATCGCGATCAGCGCGTGGCCGCCTGGGGCCGACTCCTCGATCAACTGCGCGATGAAGTTCATGCGCCGATCGTACGATGCCTTCCCTAGACTGCCGCGCATGAAGATTCGAATTTCATTCTGCGTCCTCGCGACGATCGCTCTGGCGGGCTGCGGCGGTGGCGCCGGTTCCGGGACGGATGGCGCGCCGACCTCTACGGACGGAACCGCCACCAGCGCGACCCCCGCGTCGAAGGAGGCCTATGAGAAGGCCGTCAACGACGCCCTGGAGCCCGTCATCAGCGCGTCCGCCGATCTCGCCGCTGAGGCACCGAGCGTCCAGTCGCTCAAGGATCTGGCGCTCAAGCTCCAGCCGGTTGCCCAGACCTACGCTGACGCCGCCGAGCAGCTCGCGACGATCACGCCTCCGACAGAGGTGGCGAAGCTCCACGAGCGGCTCGTGAAGGCCAGCGAGGAGCTGGCGAAGGGCGCCGTCGAGGCCCAAGAGGCGGCTGACAAGGACGACCAGAAGAAGGTCAACGAGTTCCAGGAGGCCGGCACGGGCTACCAGGAGGCGCTGACGCGGATCGCAACCGAGTTCGCGGCCGTCGGTTA
>JACCVG010000007.1 GCA_013698335.1 Thermoleophilaceae bacterium | reverse complement strand
GGTCGGACTCGCAAGCCTGCGCAGCGAGCTCGTGGAGGAGCGACTGGGCAGGCGGCTGCTGGTTTTCGGCCGCATCCACGAGGCGCTCGGGCGCCTGCGCGGCATCGGGACCACCGACGCAATGATCAGACGGGCGCCCGAGCAGGTCGCCTGGGCGTGCGACTTCGACCGCGTCGCGCTCTACCGGGTCGACGAGGGGCTGATGGTCTGCGAGGGCTTCTACATCGTCGATGACCCGGAACGCGCAGCCGAGATGCTCGACTTCAGCCGCGCCAACCCGGCGCCGCTGCGTGATCAGATCCTCGAAACCGAGATGATCCGCCATCACCGGCCGGTGGTCGTCCACGACGCCCTCAACCACCCGTCGACCTACAAGCCGCTCGTCGAGCACTACGCGACCCACGCCTACGTCGCCGCACCGATCATGCCCGAGGGACGGGTGATCGGCTTCCTGCACGGGGAGAAGGGCATTCAGCACCCGGGCGACACGAAGGCGGTCGACGATTTCGACCGCGACGCGATCTGGGCGTTCGCCGAGGGGCTCGGATTCGCGGTCGAGCGGATGCAGTTGCTAGACCGGCTGCGGGCGCAGGGGCAGGAGCTGCGCGGGCTGATCTCGAAGGCCGACTCGGTCGTCGCCGCACAGCTCGCGGCGCAGGTCGAGCTGGTCGCGGGGCCGGTCGAGGCCGGGGCGGCACGCTCGGCAGCGGCGCTGTTCGGCGATGTCGGCTCGCCGCTGGAAGCACGGCTGACCCGGCGCGAGCGCGAGGTCCTCGAACTGGTTGCCCGGGGCGCCACCAACAACCAGATCGCCGACAAGCTCGTGATCGCCGAGGCGACGGCGAAATCGCACCTGAAGCGAATCATGCGCAAGCTCGGCGCGGCCAATCGGGTCGAGGCGGCGTCGATGTACCTGCGGGCGCGATCCAGCGACGACTAGCCGGATGCCCCGGGTCGCTTCCCGACCCCCTTCAGCATCTCTACGACGTCGTCGCCCTCGTACTCGAAGCCGTCGGACTCAGGCAGCTAGCTGCACTCGCTCTACCACTCGGGCGTCACTCCCAGCGACGAATCGGGCCGCCGATGCGATATTTGAGCGACCCAGTGGTGGAGCGGGTCCCAGAGGTCTCCCCTGACTTGAATCGAGTCTTGCTGTCACCCGCCCCGCGTGAGATCGACTCGTGGTCACGGAATACCGCCGGTGGGCTGTGGAAGGGCTTCCGTAGGCGCGATACTGCGCGGACCATGTCGCAGGGGAACGTGGAGAACGTATGTCGGATTTACGAGCACCTCAACCGGGGCGAGATCGAGGATGTCGTGCGTCGCTGCAGCGACGACTTCGTGATGGACATGTCCGGCCGGATCTTCAATCCCGACACCTACACGGGACACGACGGGGTGAGGCGCTTCTATGCTGACGCGACCGAGGCTTGGGCGAGCTACCGCTGGGGGGTCGAGGAGACTCGCGTCCGCGGCGACTCGGTTGTCGCGTTGCTGCACTGCACTGCACAGAGCCGGGACGCAGCTCCGCCGGTCGACTGGGACGTCGCCTGGCTCTGGAGGTTCCGGGGCGACGAGGCGACCAGCGTTCGGTTCTATCGAGACCGAGCAGAAGCCCTCGAAGCCGCGGGACTGTCGGAGTAGGAGACGTCTCAGGAGAACGTGGAGATCGTCCGGAGGCTTTACGAGGCCCTTGCCCATCGAGACTGGGGCAGGGTGTTCGCCGAGACTCGGCTCGACTTCGAGCTGACAAATCAGGTGGGACTTGATGCCGGAACACGAGCGGGCCGTCCCGCGGTCAAGGCCTTCATTGAGGATCAGATCGAGGCGTTCGACAGCTGGAGCATCAAGCCGGAGGAGTTCATCGCGAGCCGGGACCAAGTGGCCGTCGTCGTCGCGATTCGTGCTCGGCCCAGACGTGGCACCGAGATCTCGTCATCAGAACAGGACATGTGTGGACGATTTGGGACACGCCAGGTGAAAAACGGTGTAGCCTGGCGCGACGTGCCCCTGATGAGTGAGAGTCACGTCACCCGCACACCCGTCGATGCAGCCGAGGAAGCAGCATCTGTGCGCTTGGCGACGGCTGACGACCGCGCCGAGCTCAGCGAGGTTTTTGCCGACGGCTTCTTCGACGACCCGGTCCTCTCTTGGGCACTTCGTGAGGAGTCGAACCGTCGCCAGCAGTTGACCCGTGCGTTCGACATCTTCCACCGCCGCTTCTGGGCCGCGTCCGACCTGACCTACACGACGGGACGCCTCGCGGGAGTGTGTGTATGGCTCGCCCCGGGCGCCTGGCACTCCAGCATTGGAGCCCAGGTCCGAGCGATGCCTGGGATGCTGCGCGCGCTCGGTCCGGGGAACTTCCTGCGCCTGATGCGGCTTCTGAACGTCATGGAGTCGAATCATCCCCACGAGGACCACTACTACCTGGCCGTGGTCGGCGTGGCGACCGACTGGCAGGGCAAGGGCCTTGGAAGCGCACTGATGGGCCCGATGCTTGAGCGCTGTGATCGGGAGCGGGCGCCCGCTTACCTGGAGGCGACCAGTGAAAGAAGCCGGGACCTCTATCTGCGTCAGGGATTCGAAATCAAGGAGGAATTGACCTGTCCCGACGATGGCCCCCCGCTGTGGCCGATGTGGCGCGCGCCCGGACGGACGCGGTGATGCCCGCGGGGGCCGGCAGGATCGGAACGTCGAGCTACTTGTGCGCCACCCGTGTCGGTAGCGGACCGCTGAAGAGGGTCATCCCGCCAAACGCCGTCGCCCCGGAGCCTCCAAGCCGTGGGCTGTCGGCTTCTGATGTCTGACCGACCGAGAGATGATCTCGGCGATGGCCAGTTACCCGAGCGAGGATGGACCAGTGGATGAGGAGCACCCGAGAACGGAGGAGCTGCGGATCGAGCAGGCGCGTCGTGAGGCCGCGGAGTCGGCCGATGCAGAGCACACCGAGGGCCCCGAGGCAAAGGCCCACGAGCGCCGCGCTGAGCGCGCGGCCTATTTGCGGGAGAAGCTCGAGCAGCGCGGCGAGGCCGAGCGCGAAGAGGACTGAGGAACGGCCTGGAGGAGACCATTCAGCCCTAGGAGTCAGGCCGCTGATCACATTCGCTCGACCACCCGAGCGTCACTCCCGGCGACGAATCGGGCCGGCGAGTCGGGTTGCGGGCAGTCCGGCGGGTGTACGCTGCCTCCCGATTCATGGCTGGCTTCCCGGAACGGCAACCAGACGTGCTCTACTTGGCCGAGGGAGGTCAGGAGACGGAGCTCATGTACAAGCATGGGCACGAGTTGCCTGAATTCGCGATGTACCCGTTGCTCGATGATCGGCGGGCCGTTGCGGACCTCACCGACATGTACACGCGATATTTCGAGGTCGCCGAGGCGCATGGGTTCGCTGCGCTGGTGGGCGGCCTTGACTACCGAGCCAGCCCAAACTGGGCGTCGAAGCTCGGGATCTCAAGCGAAGGACTCGCTGAGTTTCAGCTGCGTTCGATCGAGTTCCTGCGTGATGTCGCGCGGCCGTTTCAGCGCCGGATCCCGCAGATCCTCGTCGTCGGTATCGTCGGCCCGCGCGGTGACGCCTACGACCGGAACCGCACGATTACTACCGACGAGGCCGAGGAGTATCACGGCGTCCAGATCGAAACACTGCGGCAGGCCAAGGTCGACCTGGTGAGCGCGATGACGTTCAACAGCGTCCCCGAAGGAGTCGGCGTCGCGAAGGCCGCGGCGAATGCGGGACTTCCGTTCTCGCTCTCGTTCATGGTCGACTCAGCGGGTCGACTGCGCGCCGGTCCTGCGTTGAAGGATGCGGTGGAAGCGGTAGACGAGCAAGCAGGGGATGCGCGGCCGGACTTCTACGGCATCAACTGCTCGCATCCGGTCGAGTTCGAACCGGCGTTGGGCGCGGGACCGTGGCTCGAGCGCATCCGGAGCCTGCGTCCGAACGCGTCGATGGCCGAGAAGCACGCGCTGTGTCAGATCGGACACCTCGAGGCCGGCGACCCTGAATTACTCGGCGAACACATGGGTGCGCTCGCTCGACGGCTTCCGCACATCGACGTGTGGGGCGGCTGCTGCGGGACCTGGGATGCCCATCTCCGCGCTATCTCACAGCAACTGCGTCCGCTCAACAGCGCTGTCTGACCCGCGGACGATGAGCCAGGCGAACGTGGAGATCGTGCGGCGCTTGTATGAGCTCTGGAACGGCCCCAGACCGGCAGAGGCGCTGCTTCCGTTATTTGCTCAGGACGTCGAGTACGTGAACCCGCCCAACGCCGTCGAGCCGGGAGTCCGCCACGGGCACGACGGATTCGTGGCGGCTCTTGCGAGCCTGGATGCGGCCTTCGACGAATACCAGCACGACCTGGAGGAGCTGATAGATCTGGGCGACCGAGTCCTCGCGTGGGGGACGTTCCGGGCCCGCGCCACGACCGGCGGGCTCCGCTACGAGCAGACCGAAGCGCAAATCTGGACTCTCCGCGATGGACTGATCACGCGACTCGCGTGGTTCCACGATCGAGCCGAAGCCCTCGAGGCTGCGGGCCTCTCGGAATCAGGCAGCTAGCCGCAAGCTCTCGACCACGCGCGCGTCACTCCTGGCGACGAATCGGGCCCTGTATACGTCATACCCGCGACCCGGTCCCAGAGCGGCTTTCCCCGAGGCTTTCCTCGGCCCTAATCGAGCGCGAGTGCATCGGGGCGCAGGGGAGTGGATCCGTGGTCAGAGAGATACCGCCCTTGGCCTGGGGAGATAGGCCTCCGTAGCCGCGATACTGCGCGGGCGATGCCTGACGACATTCAGAACCGAGGGTTTCCCATCTGAGCGCCGGGCTCACTGCCGCGTTCATCTCCTCGCTGTAGCGGTGGCACCCACCTACCGGCCGCTCAAGCATCTGGGTCGAGGCGCCGATAGGTAACTGCGCCCCTGCTTCGATTCGCCTCTCGCTCGCATGTCGGGCCGAACCGGGGTCTGACCCCGCATGGCGCTCAACTCGGCCCACCTTGGCGAAAGGAGCAGCGATGACGAACACTTCGACCCAGGCGCATCACGACCATCACGGGCGCTTGGTCCTGCTCGTCGAGGACAACAAGGTCAACCAGCTGGTCGCGGTGGGGATGCTGAACAGGTTCGGGCTGAGCGTGGACTTGGCGCCCAACGGCCGCATCGGACTCGAGATGTCCCTCGCCAAGCCCTATGACGCGATCTTCATGGACTGCCAGATGCCTGAGCTCGACGGCTACGAAGCCACAGCCGAGATCCGCCGTCGCGAAATCAACGGCCGGCGGACGCCGATCATCGCCGTGACCACCCATTCGATGCCGGGCGACCGCGAGCGTTGCCTGGCGGCCGGGATGGACGACTACGTGTCCAAGCCGATCGATCCGGACGCGCTCGCCGCCGCCATCGCGCGCTGGCTCGGAGTGGACGCGCCCGTCGCGCCGGTCGGGACCGACACCAGCGCCCAGGGATTGCGGCCAGACGCCGATGCGCTCATCGACCCCTCACGGCTCGAGGAGCTCTGCGAGACCGACCCGAAGCTGCGCGAGAAGCTCATCGACATTTTCGAGCGGGAGTCAGAGACCTTGGTGGCGGACATCGGCAGAGCGATCGAGATCGGCGACTGCGAAGCCGTGGAACGGGCGGCCCACTCCCTCAAGGGCAGCTCCGGGAGCATGGGCGCGGTTCGGATGGCGAGGATCTGCGGCCAGTTGTGCCGGTTGGCGCGGACGGGTCTGCTGAGCGAGGCTGCGGGGCTGCGCGAGGAGCTCGAGCAGACCCTCGAGCCCACCCGTGCCGAGCTGTGCGGGCGAGCGGAGGCGACGCTCTCAGGCGCCCACCACGAGGCAAGCACGTGATGGACCCGATCGCCCGCGCGAGAGAGCTCCTCGCAAGCGACGGGCCCGGCGGGACCGTACTCCGCCGGCTCTCTTGGGCAGGTCAGACGACGGGCGTGACCGCCGCCGGCGACGACGACGACGAGCGCCTAGCGGTCCTGCACGACCTCGCCATCCTCGACACACCCGCCGAACCGGCCTACGACGACATCGCAAGGCTCGCCTCGGCGAGCTGCGGCAGTCGCATCGCCGCCGTGAACTTCGTCGATCGCCATCGGCATTGGACGAAGGCCATCTGTGGAGTCCCCGGCGGCCAGGGCGCGAGCGTGGCGGTGGAACGGTCGCTCTGCGCGGCGACGGTCGCCACCGACGGCGGACTGCTCACCGTCCCGGACATGCTGACCGACGCGCGCTGGCGTGCGCATCCGGACGTCACCGGCGGCGCGCGGCTGCGCTTCTACGCCGGCGCAGCGATCGTCGTCGCCCGCCAGCCGATCGCCGTGGTCTGCGTGTTCGGCGACGAGCCCCGCCCGATCACCGAAGCCGACGAGGACGCGCTGGCCGTGTTGGCGCG
>JACCVG010000162.1 GCA_013698335.1 Thermoleophilaceae bacterium | reverse complement strand
CGACGCCTACGTGGAGCAGCGGGCGCAGGAGCTCGAGGACGTCGAGGCGGCGACCGTCAGTGTGCTCGAGCACGGACGGGCGGTCGAGGCGTGGAATCGGCTCGAGCCGCTGGCGCTCGGCCACGAGCGGCCGGGTCTGCACGACTTCCTCGGCCGCGAGCGCTCGTGCCTGGCCCTGATCGACCCCCGGGGCGAGCCGAGTGGGCTCTGCTGGGTCAGCGCCTCCGGGGAGGTCGGGCCGGCGGTCGGCGTCGAGCCTCAGCACCTCGTCCCGGTCGTGCTCGCCGCGCTCGATCGGATCGCCAGCACGCAGCGGCCCGAACACCTCGTGCTCCACCTGACGACGATCGCCTGGTGGCTGTTGCGCCGTCTGCGCGGGCTCGGCTTTCTCGTGGAGGACTCGTCCTGGATCATGTGCACCGAGCCGATCCCGGGCCTCGACCGCTACGTGCCGTCCCGCTCGCCGATGTTGCTCTGACCGGCTGGCGGGTCTGCGAGAATCAGCGGCATGGGCACATCGCTTGCAACCGTTGGACGGAAAGGGGCGGCGGTCGCGATCCTCGTCGGCGGCGCCTACCTCCTCTTCAAGCTCGCCCTCGGCCTCGTCAGCACCCTGCTCTGGCTGGTCGTCGGAGTGGTCGCGGTGATGGGCATCATCTGGGCGATCCGCGTCCTCTGACGGAGCGCCGTGGAGCTCTTCCTGATTCTCTTCACCAGCGGCCTCTCGGCGGCGATCGTCGGCCGCTGGAAGGGCAGCTCCGCGCTTCTCTGGTTCCTGATCGGCTTCTGCCTGCCCTTGATTGGCATCGTGGTTGCCTTCCTGTACCGCTTCGAGCGCGACGAATCGCGGCGCGAGTGCGAAGGCTGCGGGCGGATCCTCCCGCTGACCAACCAGGTCTGTTTCAGCTGCGGGGAGGATCTTTCCTTCCCGGAGCAGACCCTGGCGCCGCGCTAAGATTCCGTCCTCGGGGGCCGCTGCCGCGATCCGGCAGCAGAGCACCCGCCATGCCAACCCGGAAGGAGCCGTACCGATGAGAGCAGTCGATGCCATCATGGAAAGCCTCAAGGCCGAGGGCGTCGATGTCGTCTTCGGGATCCCCGGGGGTGCGAACCTCCCCACCTACGACGCGCTCTATGACGCTGGCATTCGCCATGTCCTCTGTCGCCACGAGCAGGGTGCGGGACACGCCGCCGAGGGGTTCGCCAAGGCGACCGGCCGGGTCGGCGTGGCGCTCGCAACGTCCGGTCCCGGCGCGACCAACCTCGTCACGGCGATCGCAGACGCCGTGATGGATTCGGTCCCGACCGTCTTCCTGACCGGACAGGTGCGCACCGACCTGATGGGCACCGACGGCTTCCAGGAGGCCGACATCACCGGCATCACGCTGCCGATCGTCAAGCACTCCTTTCAGGTCGCCGATCCGCGCGAGATCCCCGAGCGACTCCACGAGGCGTTCCACATCGCCCGCAGCGGGCGTCCGGGCCCCGTCCTGGTCGACATCCCGCAAGACCTCTCGCGCGCCGACATCAACTACGAGCCGAGCGATGCGATCGCGCTGCCGGGCTATCGCCCGACGACCGACGGCAACGTCAAGCAGATCCGCCTGGCGGCCAAGGCGCTCGCAAACGCGCGCCGGCCGGTGATCTACGCGGGCGGCGGCGTGATCAACGCCGAGGGCTCCGAGGAGTTGCGCGAGCTCTGCGCTTCGGACCGGTTCCCGGTCACCTGCACGCTGATGGGGCTCGGGGCGTTCCCGGCCCCGCACGACCAGTGGCTCGGGATGCTCGGCATGCACGGCACCCGCGCGGCGAACTACGCGATGGACGAAGCCGACCTGATCTGCTGCATCGGCGCCCGGTTCGACGACCGGATCACCGGCAAGCTGTCGGAATTCGCGCCACGAGCCAAGTTCATCCACATCGACATCGACCCGGCCGAGATCTCGAAGAACGTTCCTGCGCACATCCCGATCGTCGGTGATGCGAAGTTGATCGTCTCGAAGCTGACCCGCGAGTACCGCGCGCTGGAGACCGACTCCTCGCGGCTCGACGGCTGGTGGGAGCGGATCCAGGCCTGGCGGGAGCGCCATCCCCTCGGCTACACCGATTCCGAGGACTCGGAGATCAAGCCGCAGTACATGGTCGAGGCGATGTTCGAGGCCACCGACGGCCAGGCGATTATCACCTCGGACGTCGGTCAGCACCAGATGTGGGCGGCGCAGTACTACCATTTCTGCCGCCCGCGCCAGTGGATCAATTCCGGTGGCCTCGGCACGATGGGCTTCGGGCTGCCTTCTGCACTCGGAGCCCAGATCGGCTGTCCGGATCAAACGGTCGTCTGCCTCGCCGGCGACGGTTCGCTGCAGATGAACTCACAGGAGCTCGCGACCTGCGTCGCGGAGAAGATCCCGGTCAAGATCTTCCTGATGAACAACGGGTTCCTCGGGATGGTCCGTCAGTGGCAGGAGCTGTTCTGGGACAAGCGCTACTCCCAGGTCGACATGGGAACGCTGCCCGACTGGGTCAAGCTCGCCGAGGCCTACGGCGCGACGGGCATGCGCGCCACGGAGAAGGGCACGCTCGTCGAGCAGATGCGTGAGGCGCTCGCGACTGACGGCCCGGTCGTGCTCGACGTCCAGGTCACGAAGGAAGAGAACTGCTACCCGATGATTCCCGCTGGAGCCGCCGCGCGGGACATGGTGGGCTGAGACATGGGTGAACCGGGCACCA
Source organism: Thermoleophilaceae bacterium (assembly GCA_013698335.1). GTDB lineage: Bacteria > Actinomycetota > Thermoleophilia > Solirubrobacterales > Thermoleophilaceae > JACCVG01. Next base: position 758 of record JACCVG010000162.1, on the reverse strand, counting down.
GCGAAGTCATGAACCTCGAGGATCTGGAGGCCGCGAGTGGCTTTCGGACCGGACGGCGGCACATCCTTTCGATCGTCGTCGAGAACAAGCCGGGCGTCCTGGCGCGGATCGCCGGGTTATTCGCGCGGCGCGGCTTCAACATCGAGAGCCTCGCGGTCGGGCCGACCGACGACCCCGCGATCTCGCGCGTCACGCTGACGGTCGACGGTGGTTTGCATCCGATCGACCAGGTCACCAAGCAGCTGCACAAGCTGATCAACGTGATCAAGATCCGCGACCTCGAGCCCGAGGACACCGTCGCGCGTGAGCTCGCCCTGTTCAAGGTCTCGGTCGACGACCAGGCCCGCGATCAGGTGATGCAGTTCGCCGAGATCTTCCGCGGCACGGTCGTCGACGTCTCGCGCCGGTCGATGACCATCGAGATCACCGGAACCGACGAGAAGATCGCGGCGTTCGAGAAGATGGTTCGACCACTCGGGCTGATCGAGCTCGTACGGACCGGCGAGATCGCCGTCGCTCGGGGGCGCTCCGCCACCTAGTGATGGGCCTCCGGACGCGCGAGCACGCGAGTCCGTTCGAGCTCGACCGGGCCGCGCGCTCGCGGCTGGAGGATCACCTCGCGCGCGCCTGCGTTGCCGCGGCCCGCCGGGGCACCTCAGCGCTGGCCGCGATCACGGTCCCGCTGCGGGCCGATCTCGACCTCTCGGCCGCTGTGCTCGAGGCCTCCTCCCGTGCTGGAGAGCGGCGCTTCTGCATGG
>JACCVG010000004.1 GCA_013698335.1 Thermoleophilaceae bacterium | reverse complement strand
CTCGCTGTTCGGGTCGATCGATCTCGCCGACGAGCTCACGATCGGACCTGCCGAGCGAGGCTCGCACGAGATCGTCTGCGATGGGGTGGCCGGCGAGAACATCGCCGGCGCCGCGCTCGCGCGGTTCGAGGCCGCGCTCGGGCGCTCGCTCGAGCCGCTGCGGGTCGAGATCGAGAAGCGGATCCCGATCGCCGCGGGCCTGGGTGGGGGGAGCGCCGATGCGGCAGCGGTCCTGCGCGCGGCGAACCGGCGGGCGGGCGAGCCGTTCGCTCTCGAGCGGCTGCGGTCGATCGCCGCCGAGGTCGGTGCCGACGTCCCGAGCCAGGTGCATCCCGCGCACGCGCTCGTGACCGGGGTGGGGGAGGAAGTCGAGGAAATTACCTTGCCCGCCTACGGTCTGGTGCTCCTGCCGCACGCGGGCGGGCTCTCGACGGCCGCTGTCTACGCCGAGGCCGATCGGATCGCCGCGTGTCGCGCCCGACTCGACCCCGAGGCCGTCCGCGCCCGCGCCGCGCTACCACCGGACGAGCTCGCGAGCGGCCTCGAGAACGACCTCGAGCGAGCCGCGATCTCGCTTCTGCCGCAGATCGCCGGTGCGCTCGAAGCGCTGCGCGCCACAGAGCCGTTGACAGCGCGAGTCACCGGCTCGGGCCCGACCTGCTTCGGCCTCTTCCGCGATCTGGGCGCTGCGACAGCTGCCGTGAGGTCACTTGAGCCACCGCCCGGCTTCGGGCCCGCGATCGTCACCGCAATGCGTCAGAATTCGTAAGGGCGCGCGTGGAACTTACCCTGATCAACCTCATTATCTTCGTGTCTATCGGCGCCGGTCTTGCCGGATACGTCGCGTTCATCCTCGTCCCGGCGGTCTCCTCTTATGGACGTGTCTGGGAGAGGGTCGCCGCCGGCTTCCTCTCGCTGTTCATCTTCGTGACGCTGATCTCGGTCGGCGTCCTCGTTGGTCTCGGGGCGATCTACCTCTACGGCCTGTTCTGATGCCGAAGGCTCAAGCTCGTTTGGTGGCTCCGACCGAGGGCGCCTTGCTGGAAGGTGTCGCAGAGGTCTCGACGGCGCTCGAGTCGGGCGCCGGGCTGCCCGAGGTCGTGCGCGCCGCCGGTCGCGCGATGGCTTCGAGCGTGATCGTTCTCGACGGCTCTGGCAGCGTGCTGGCGGTTGCCTGCCGCTCGCCCGACGATGAGCAGGCGGTCATGGACGGCGAGGACGGTGCGCTGATGGTCGATCTGAAGGTCGCCGATCTCACCGTCGGCGAGCTGCGCTATCGCCCGCACGGTCAGCCACCCCAGGATGCCCTCCTGCGGATGGTTTCGACGCTCGTTGCGGTTGAGGCCGACCGCACGAGTGCACCCGAGCGCGAGAGCGGCGCCGCCGTCGCAGATCTGCTGGGCGACATCCTCGACCGACGGCTAACCGATCGGGACAACATCATCGCCCGAGGGACCGAGCTGGGTACCGACCTGGGCGCCGGCGCGACCCTGATCGTGATTCGAGCGCGACCCCAGCAGGCCGAGGAGAGCAACTGGCGTCGCCGCGCGCTGGTCGTCATCGGGCGCGGGGCTCGACCGGTGGAGCGGACCTGCCTGGTCGCCGCCGTCGGGCTGTCGAGCGGGCTGCCACGGCCGGGCGACGACAGCCGCGAGGACGAGTTCGTCGTCCTGGTTCCCGGGGCCGATCCCGCGCTCGCGCCGCGCGTCGCCCAGTCGATCAGACGCGAGATCGAGGCGTCATTGCACGGGTTCGCGCTGACGATCGCGTTCAGCCGGCTGTCCAACGATCCCGCCGACATCCACCGTGCGGGCGCGGAAGCGCTGCTCGCCGCGAACGTTGCCGAGGCCCAGGGCGACGATCAACTCGCCTTCGAGGCAACCGGCGCCTACCGGCTGCTGCTCCCGGCGATGAGCGAGGACCCGCGGGAACTTCAGCGATTCTACGAGGAGACGGTCGCGCCACTGCTGGCCTACGACGACGAGTACGAGACCGAGTTGCTGCGGACCCTCGAGACCTTCCTCGATGTTGACGGCAGCGTTGCCAATTCGGCCGAGCGACTGTTCACTCACCGCCACACGATTCGCTACCGCCTCGAACGGGTGCGCGACCTGACCGGTCTGGACGTCGGATCGACCGACGGCCGCGAGCGGCTCAGCCTCGGACTCAAGGCGATGCGGGTGCTGGGGATAGCGACTCCGCACGGCCCGGCGACCGAGCCGGGGGCCGCGGGCGGCCGCGTCCGACGGGGCAAGGCAGACGACTAAGCAGCCTCTGACCGAGTCCGCTCCGCCTCGCGCTCGTACCAGCGAACCCACTTGCGGCCCGCGTTGTCGGTGGATGAGCGCCGGACGGAAACGAACTGGGGAGCCAGGATTTGAACCCGGATCGCGAGGCGCCAAAGGCCTGCATCTTACCATTAGACCACTCCCCAAGTGGACAAACTAGACAAGCACGGATCGAACGTTTCCGGAGAGTACCCGGGTACCCTCCGCCCGTGGGCAACTCGCCGACCGTCCTGATCATGGCGGCAGGCCGTGGGACGCGTATGCGCTCGGCACTGCCGAAAGTCCTGCACCCCGTCTGCGGGCGGTCGATGCTCGACTGGGTGATCGAGGCCGCTCGCGCTGCCGAAGCCGATCCGATCCTCGTCGTCTCGCGGCCGGGCGACGGTGTGGCCGAGACGCTCGCCGACGATGTCATCTCGGTCGAACAGGTCGCGGGCGAAGGCACCGGCGCGGCCGTGCTCGCCGCCCGTGACCGGATCGATGAGAACGACACCGTCGTCACCCTCTCGGGCGACCACCCGCTGATTTCGCCCGAGCTGATCGTCGAGCTCGTCGCGACCCACGCCCAGTCGGGGGCCGCGGCGACGCTTCTGACCACTGACCAGCTCGATCCCACCGGCTACGGGCGGGTCGTGCGCGACGCAGACGGCGGATTCGAGCGGATCGTCGAGACGAAGGAGACCGAGGGCCTGCCGGGGGAGTTGCTCGCCCTGCGCGAGATCAACATCGGCTGCTACGCGTTTGGTGCGGGGCCGCTCTTCTCGGCGCTCGAAACTATCGCCGAGGACGACGGCGAGCGGTACTTGACCAAGGTCTTCCCGGCGATCGCGGCGGGAGGCCTCGGCGTCGAGATGCTCAATACGACCGACGTCTCGAGCGCGCTCGGCGTCAATACGAGGCTCGGCCTGGCCGAGGTCGAGCGGATCGCGCGCCGCAGGATCGTCGAGCGGCACGCGCTCGCCGGCGTCTATTTCGCGCTTCCCGAGAGCGTCGTGATCGACGCCGACGTCACGATCGGCCCCGATGCCGAGATCGGCGCAGGAGTTCTGCTGACCGGAACGTGCGAGGTTGGCCCCGGTGCCCGGATCGGGCCGCAGACGAGCATCGTCGACTCGTTCGTCGGCGAGGGCGCGACGATCCTCCACTCGCACGTCGTCCAGTCGCGCGTGGAGGCCGGCGCGACGGTCGGTCCCTTCTCCTACCTGCGGCCAGGCGCCGAGATCGGCGCGGCGGCCAAGGCGGGAACCTTCGTCGAGATCAAGAACTCGAAGCTCGGCGCGGGGGCGAAGGTGCCCCACCTCTCCTATATCGGGGACGCCGACATCGGGGCCGGAGCGAACGTCGGCGCTGGTGCGATCACGGCGAACTACGACGGTTTCGCCAAACACCGAACGATGATCGGGGAGCGGACCCGAACAGGCGTCCACACCTCGTTCGTCGCGCCGGTGAACGTCGGGAGCGACGCGTACACTGGCGCCGGATCGGTCATCACCGAGGACGTGCCCGACGGCGCGCTCGGGATCAGCCGGCCCGAGCAGCGCAACATCGAGGGTTACACGAAACGGATCGACAAGGAACGAGCTGGGGAATGACTGGCGTCCAGGTCCAGACGCAGATCGCCGGAGCCGGCATCGAGCCGCTCGAGGCTGCCCACACGAGCCTGCCGATCGGCTACGACAAACGGCTGATGATCACTGCCGGCCGGTCCAGCAAGGAGCTCGGTACCAAGATCGCCCAGCGGCTCGGGGTCGGGCTGACCGACGCCGGCCTGAAGACGTTCTCCGATGGCGAGGTCTACTGCCGCTACGCCGAGTCGATTCGCGGCGCCGACGTCTTCATCGTGCAGTCGACCTGCGGCAATGACGAGACGGGGATGACCGTCAACGACGCGCTGATGGAGTTGCTCGTGATGGTCGAGGCGGCGGTCGGGGCCTCGGCGCACCGGGTGATCGCCGTCCTGCCTTGGTACGGCTACTCGCGTCAGGACAAGAAGTCCGCGCCGCGCGAGCCGATTACCGCGAGGCTCGTCGCGAAGATGCTCGAGACGGCCGGGATCGACCGGATGCTCACGATGGACCTCCATGCCGGGCAGATGCAGGGGTTCTTCTCCAAGCCGGTCGACCACATGACCGCGATGCCGGTGCTGACGCAGTTCGTCAAGGACCGGATCGCAGGATCGGGGGATGACTGCGTGATCATCTCGCCCGATGCAGGACGGGTGAAGCTGACGCGCAAGTTCGCTCAGAAGATCGGGGCGCCCTACGCGCTGCTCGAGAAGGAGCGGCCCGCCCACCAGGTCGCCCAGACCGGCTACGTGATCGGCGACGTCGAGGGCAAGGTTGCGGTGATCATCGACGACATCATCGATACCGGCGGCACCCTCTCGGCCGCCGCCCAGGCCGTGCTCGACGAGGGGGCCTCCGCCGTACACGCCGTCGCCACCCACGGCATTTTCTCGGGCAACGCCTACGAGACGCTCGCGGCCTCGCCGCTGACCAGCATCGTCGTGACCGACACGATCCCGCTGCGCGCCGGGGCCCCGGCGTTGATCGAGGTGCTGACCAGCGCCGACATCCTGACCGACTCGGTCCGGCGCATCTTCACCGACGACTCGGTTTCGGAGATATTTGCCGGAGAGAACCAGCTCTTCTAGCGATCGCCGGGCTGCGAATGGCTCCCTCCTCTAGACTGCGTCGTCGCCGATGGCCCAGAATCGCCCCACACTTACCGTCGAGGAGCGCTCCGAGAGGGGTTCGCGTTCGACGCGCCGCCTTCGCCGCGAGGGTTTCGTCCCCGGCATCATCTACGGCGGCGGCGATGACCCGGTGACGTTCAAGGTCCCCGAGCGCGAGCTGCGACGGGTGCTGCACGACGGCTCCGCGCTGCTCGACCTCGAGATCGCCGGAGCGAAGGCCCGTCCGGCGATTATCAAGGAGCAGCAGTTCCACCCCGTCCGTGGCGAGGTGACCCACATCGACCTACTCCAGGTGCGGCTCGACGAGAAGATCCACTCGACCGTCAGCGTCGAGCTCGAGGGAGTCGAGAACTCCCCCGGGGTTCGCGACGGCGGAGTGTTGGAGCAGCCCACGCGCGAACTCAACATCGAGGCCCTTCCCACAGACATCCCCGAGTCGATCGTCGTCGACGTCTCCGGTCTGGAGATGAACACCACCCTGACCCTCAGCGAGGTCACGGCCCCCGCTGGCGTTGAGCTGCTCGACGATCCCGATGAGACTGTGATCGCGACGGTGTCCGTGCCCTCGAAGGTCGAGGAGCCCGAGGTCGAGGTCGAGACCGAGCTGATCGGCGA
>JACCVG010000240.1 GCA_013698335.1 Thermoleophilaceae bacterium | reverse complement strand
CCGCCCCCGGGCCGGGCGGCGCCGGCTACGTGACCGACGCGTGAGCGGCGCGATCGTCGTGGGGGCCGGCCCGAACGGGCTGGCCTGCGCGGTCGCGCTCGCCCGCGAGGGAGTCGAGGTCACGGTTCTGGAAGCGGCCGAGACGATCGGCGGCGGGACGCGTACCTCCGAGCTGACGCTTCCGGGACTGCTGCACGACCACTGCTCGGCGGTCCACCCGATGGCCGTCGGCTCGCCGTTCCTGCGCTCGCTTCAGCTTGAGCGGCACGGGCTCGAGTGGCTGTGGCCAGAGGTCGACCTCGCCCATCCGCTCGACGACGGCAGCGCCGGCGTCATGCTCCGCTCGATCGAGGACACGGCGGCAGGGCTGGGGCGCGACGGACGGACCTGGAAACGATTGTTCGGCGGGCCATCAGCTTCTTTCGAGGCGCTGATCGGAGACCTGATGCGACCGCTGCTGCGAGTTCCGGACCACCCGTTGCGGCTGGCTCGCTTCGGGCTCCCGGCAGCCGCCCCGGCGACGACGCTCGCGCGCGCGTTCAAGACACCTCAGGCAAAGGGGCTCTTCGGCGGGGTCGCGGCCCACGCCTTCAGCCCGATGACCCACCTGCTGAGCTCCTCGGTCGGCTGCGCGCTGATCTGCGCCTGCCACAGCTTCGGCTGGGCGGTCGCGCGCGGTGGCTCGCGAGCGATCACCGATGCGCTTGCCGCAGACCTGGTCGAACACGGGGGACGGATCGAGACCGGTGTGCAGGTGCGCTCGCTGGCCGAGCTCGACCCGGCTGGAGCCGTCGTCCTCGACCTCGCTCCGCGCGGCGTCGCTGAGATCGCCGGAGACCTCCTACCGCGGCGGGTCGCGCGCGCCTACCGGCGCTACCGCTACGGTCCGGGAGCCTTCAAGGTCGACCTCGCGATCGAGGGCGGCGTGCCGTGGACCAACGAGGCGTGCCGGCGTGCCGGGACCGTCCATGTCGTCGGCGAGTTCGAAGAGTTGGCGTCCGCCCAGGCCGAGATCAACCGCGGCCGGATGCCCGAGCGACCGCTGGTGCTCGTCGGGCAGCAGTACCTCGCCGATCCGTCGCGCTCCGCGGGCGACGTCCATCCAATCTGGGCCTATGCGCACGTCCCGAGCGGCTATTCAGGCCGCGGAATCGACGTCGTACTGGATCAGATCGAGCGGTTCGCGCCCGGCCTCCGTGAGCGGATCCTCGGAACCTCCATCCGGGCCACGACCGATTTCCCCTCTTATAACGCCAACTACATAGGCGGCGACATCATCACGGGAGCGAACACGCCCTGGCAGACGGCGATCCGCCCGCGGCTGGCGATCGACCCGTACAGCACCGCCATTCCGGGCGTGTTCATCTGCTCGGCGGCGACCCCGCCCGGGGCGGGAGTCCACGGGATGAACGGTTACAACGCCGCGCGCTCGGCCCTGCGCCACCTTGACGTGGCTTGAGCCCGCTCGAGATGATCGTTGTACTGCTGGCGGGCCTGGTCGCGGGCACGATCAACGCCGTCGCGGGCTCGGGCACGCTCGTCACCTTCCCCGCGCTGCTGGCGGTCGGCCTGCCGCCCGTGACGGCGAATGTCTCGAACGGCCTCGGCCTCGTCCCGGGCTCGTTTGCCGCCGTCCACCAGTATCGCCACGAGCTTCGCGGGCGTTGGCGCGAGGCGCTCGGCCTGGCTCGCTTCTCGGCGGTCGGGGCGGTGCTCGGCGCGATCCTGCTGCTCGCGCTGCCGGCGGAGTGGTTTCGCTACGTCGCGCCGGTCTTGATCGCAGCCGCGCTGGCGTTGATTCTCGTGCAGCCGCGCCTCTCCGCCTGGGTCGCTGCGCGGCGCGCGGAGGGGCTGGCGGGGAACCGTCATGGACTCCCGCTGGGCATCGGCCTGACCGGCATCTACGGCGGTTACTTCGGTGCGGGCCAGGGGATCGTCCTGTTCGCGATGCTCGGAACGGCGCTCCCGGACAACCTCCAGCGGGTCAATGCGCTGCGTAACCTCTACGCAGGCACGGCCAACGCGGTTTCGGCGTTGGTGTTCGTCTTGATCGCGGATGTCGATTTCCGGGCGGCCGGGCTGATCGCGCTGGGAGCGGTCGCCGGCGGAGTGCTGGGCGCACGGATCGGCCAGCGCCTCTCGCCGGGCGCGCTCCGCGCGGTGGTCGTGGTCGTCGGGCTGGCGGCGATCGCGCAGCTCGCGCTCTAACCGCCGGGTAAGGCTTCGAGGGGCTTTTGTACATCGGGCCAAAGACCCCGCCCGCCCCGATCGCGGAACCTCCTGAGGTCAGCCATCGAGGAGGAGGCGCCGCGCATGAAACTCGTGATCGGGATCGTTCGTCCGGAGCAGGCCAACGACGTTCTGGAATCGCTCTACAACTCAGAGGTCAACGGCTTCTCGGTCAGCCGCGTCCAGGGCCACGGAGGCGAGCTCGACCGGGTCGAGACCTACCGCGGTACGACTGTGAAGATGGGGCTCTCGGAGAAGGTCCGCTTCGAGATCGCGGTTTCCGACGCGTTCGTCGACCCCGCGATCGAGGCGCTCTGCGAGGGCGGCCGCACCGGCGAGGTCGGTGACGGAAAAATCTTCGTCGTGCCGCTTGAGCGGGTCGTCCGGATCCGCACCGGCGAGACCGACGACAGCGCCGTGACCCCGGTGGGTGCCTGATGATCGACACCGGAGATACCGCCTGGATGCTGGTCTCGACCGCCCTCGTCCTCCTGATGACGGTCGGCCTCGGCCTGTTCTACGCCGGCCTCGTCCGCTCCAAGAACACGCTCAACACGTTCATGATGTGCATCGCCGCGATCGCGGTCGCGACCGTGACATGGGCGCTCGTCGGCTACTCGCTTGCCTTCTCGGAAGGAAGCTGGTTCATCGGCGGACTCGATTACGCGCTGATGAACGGCGTCATGTTCGATCCGATCGACAACCCGTTCTTCGTCGACGCGGATGGGGCCCAGACGATCCCGCACCTCGTCTTCTTCGCCTTCCAGGCGACCTTCTGCATCATCACGGTCGCGCTCGTGTCGGGCGCGGTGGTGGAGCGGATGCGGTTCGGTGCGTTCCTGCTGTTCGCCGCCCTGTGGTCGGTGCTCGTCTACGCCGTGCTCGCGCACTGGGGTTTCGGTGGCGGCTGGCTGGTCGCCGGCGGGACGCTCGACTTCGCGGGCGGCATCGCGGTCGAGATGGCCTCCGGCTTCTCGGCGCTTGCGGCCGCGCTCGTCGTCGGGGCGCGCAAGGACTACGGTCGGCAGGCGATCCTGCCCCACAACGCCGTCTACGTCCTGCTCGGCGCGGGCCTGCTGTGGTTCGGCTGGTTCGGCTTCAACGGGGGCAGCGGGTTCGGGACCAACAACCTCAGCGTGCTCGCGTTCGCCAATACCCTGCTGACGCCGGCCTGCACGCTGCTCATGTGGTTCCTGCTCGACCACCTCCGCGGACGGCGGATCACCGCGGTCGGCGCGGCGACCGCGATCATCGTCGGCTGTGTGGGCATCACCCCGGCGGGCGGCTTCATCAGCCCGATCTGGGCGATGGTGCTCGGATTCGGAGTCGCGATCCCGTGCTGGGCGGTCGTCGCCTTCCGGCCACGGACGCGGGTCGACGAGACCCTCGATGTGCTCGCCGCGCACGGCATCGCCGGTGTCACGGGCATCCTGTTCATCGGGTTCTTCGCCCAGGCGGAGTGGAACGGCCTGGCCGACGGGCTCGTGTTCGGCAACCCCGGCCAGCTGCTCGACCAAGTGCTCGCCGTCGCGACGGTACCCGTCTACGCCTTCGTGATGACCTATTTGCTGCTTCGCTTGATCGGCTTCCTAATGCCGCTGCGTGCGAGCTCCCAGGAGGAGGGCCAGGGCATGGACCTGATCTACCACGGCGAGGAGGCCTACGCGACGGGCGAGGGAGCGATCCTCATCCGGCCCGACACCCCGATCGAGGAAGTCCTGGCGGGTACGAAGCGCTAACCGAAATCCCCGAGCTCGATCCCCAGCCGACGGGGGTCGAGCTCACCAATGACGCTGCCCGGCCGGTACTCGACGTGGTCGGGAGGCTGGCGCAGCGCACGCCGGCGGCGCGGCGCGCGCCCGCGGGGCTGGGTCGGCGTAGGGCCCGACGGCGACGGGGCGACCAGCTCTCGACACAAGGGTTCCGCGGTGATCGTGATGCGCTCGTCCTCGTGTGTGACCTCAATCGGCGCACCGTCGAGCAGCCGGTAGGTGACACCGTCGTTCAACTCGACCTGGATCCGGCTGCCCCGAAAGGAGACCCGGAAGCTGATCCGATCGAGCGCCGCCGGCATCCGCGGGCGGAAGCTGAGCTCGCCGTCGTGGTCGCGCATCCCGCCGAAGCCCGCGACCACGGCGAGCCAGCCGCCGGCGAGCGAGGCGATGTGCAGCCCCTCTCCCGTGTTGCGCTGTAGATCGTCGAGATCCATTAGCGCCGATTCGGCGAGGTATTCGTAGGCGAGCTCGACGTGGCCGACCTCGGCCGCGACGATCGCCTGCATCGCCGCCGAGAGCGATGAATCACGCACGGTCAGCGGCTCGTAGTAGGCGAAGTTGCGCTCCTTCTCCTCAGGCGTGAAAGCATCGCCGCGCAGGTAGAGCGCCATCACGAGATCGGCCTGCTTGACGACCTGGCGGCGGTATAGCTCGAAGTAGGGGAAGTGCAGCAGGAGCGGATAGCGGTCCGGCTCGACCGCCTCGAAATCCCACGCCTTGTGCTCGGTGAACCCCTCGGCCTGCGGGTGGACCTCGAGCCGCTCGTCGTAGGGAACCGCCATCGCTTCGGCGGCCGCCCGCCAATCTCCGAGCTCAGCCTCGCCGACGCCGAGCTCGGCGGCGCGGTCCGGCTGGCGGCCGCAGCTGTCGGCCGCTGAGCGCAGGTTCTTCTGGGCCATCAGGTTGGTGTAGATGTTGTCGTCGGCGAGCGCGCTGTACTCGTCGGGCCCGGTCACCCCGTCGATCCGGAACTCGCCCTCGAGGTCGTAGTGGCCGAGCGAGAGCCAGAGCCGTGCCGTCTCGACCAGCAGCTCGGTACCGACATCTCGCTCGAAGTGCTCATCGCCGACGACAGCGAGGTAGCGCGTGACCGCGTCGGCGATGCTCGCGTTGACGTGGAAGGCGGCGGTCCCGGCCGGCCAGTAGCCCGAGGATTCCTCACCGTGCAAAGTGCGCCAAGGGAAGGTCGCCCCCTTCAGGCCGAGCTCCTTTGCGCGCTCGCGCGCCGCGGGCAGGATCGAATGACGCCAGCGCAGCACGTCGGCGGCGGCCTCGGGACGGGTGTAGATCAGCAGCGGCAGCACATAGGTCTCGGCGTCCCAGAATGCGTGCCCGTCGTAGCCTGGCCCGGTCAAGCCCTTCGCCGGAATCGCGCGGCCCTCGGCGCGGGCCGAGTTCTGGAGCCCCTGGAACATGCCAAAGCGAACGGCCTGCTGAAGCTCGGGGTCGCCATCGAGCTCGACGTCGGCCGCCTCCCAGTACTCGTCGAGATAGGCGCGCTGGCTGGCGACGAGCCCGTCCCAACCGGTGTGGGCAGCCTCGGCGAGCGCAGCCTCCACCTGCCCGCGCAGCGAGGGCAGCGAGCGGCGGCTCGACCATCCGTAGGCGACGAACTTGGTCAGCTCGAGCGCGCCGCCGGCGGGCAGGTCCGAGGCGATCGTCAGGCGCGCGAGGTCGTCCTCGGTCTCGACCCGGACGACCTCCGTGCCGTCGGGCGCCGCGAGCGTGTGATCCATCGCGACGGCGAGCAGCAGGTTGCTCGCCTCGGTCGCGTGGGCGAGCGTCGCCCGCATGCCGTCGGAGGCGTGCTGGCGCGGCTGCAGCGGCCGCTCGAGGATCGCCGCGCTGCGCGGGTCATCGGCCTGGCCGAGCAACGGCTCGTTGGCGACCAGCTCCGATTGGAGCACGACGCGCGCGGCCTCCCCGAGCGGCTCGACGCAGTAGTGGACGGCAACGATCGCCCGCTGCACAAGGGAGACCATCCGTGTCGAGGTGACCCGCACGGCCTGCCCGGTCGGAGAGACCCACTCGACGACCCGCCGCAGAAGGCCGGCACGGAAATCGAGGATGCGCTCGTGGCTGCGTACCTCGCCGTAGCGGAGGTCGAACATCTCGTCCTCGACCAACAGCCGGATCAGCTTCCCGTTGGTCACGTTGACGACCGTCTGGCCGGTCTCCGGATAGCCGTAGCCGAGCTCGGCGTGCGGCAGCGGGCGGAGCTCGTAGAACCCGTTCAGGTAGGTCCCGGGCAGCATGTTGGGCTCGCCCTCGTCGAGGTTGCCGCGAATCCCGACGTGGCCGTTGGAGAGCGCGAAGACCGATTCCGACTGGGCCATCCGGTCGAGATCGAGCGTGTGCTCGATGACGGTCCAGGGGTCGACGCCGTAGCGCTCCTGCTCCGCCATCAGGCGATCAACTCCCCGAGGTCGGTGACGACGATGTCGGCGCCCTGGGCGGCGAGTGCGGCGCCGTGGCCGTTGCCGACGCGGTCGACGCCGACGACCAGGCCGAACCCGCCCGCAGCACCCGCCTGAACGCCCGCGATCGCGTCCTCGAAGACGACGGCCTGATCGGGCCGAGCGCCGAG
>JACCVG010000201.1 GCA_013698335.1 Thermoleophilaceae bacterium | reverse complement strand
CACCTACGTCCACGAGGGGATGAAGCGTTTCCTCCAGGGCTTCCGCTACGACGCCCACCCGATGGGCATGCTGCTCGCCGGCGTCGGGGCGCTCTCGACCTTCTACCCGACCGCGAAGAACATCGACGATCCCGACGAGCGGCTCGCCGAAGTGATCGAGGACGGAACGGCGGTCCACTATTCGGCGGTCCAGCGCGGGACTCCCGTCTACAGCACCGACGAGGTCGTGGTCGGCGAGGTCGAGCGGATCCTCGACAACTACGAGGAGCACATCTTCGACGGGATTGTGATCCGGACCGACGCCGGCGAGCGGTTCGTCGACGCCCCGGAGGTCGCGCGAACGGCCGAGCTGGCCGTGACGCTGACGATCAGCGCAGCGGCGGCCGCGCAACTCCCTGAGCCCGAGCGAGGGCCGCCGAGCTTCAAGCCCAACAACGGCGGGCGGATCGCACGGCTGCTCGGCGGAGGGTGGCGCAAGAGTTGAGCACTACGGAGCGTTCCGGTTCACTAGAGTCCGGCGCCGTGGCCGAGCGCAACGACTCCCTGTCGGTCACCGACAACCGGACCGGCGAGAGCTTCGAGATCCCGATCACCGACGGGACCGTCAAGGCGATGGACTTCCGTCAGATGAAGGTCTCCGAGGACGACTTCGGGCTGATGACCTACGACCCGGCGTTCACCAACACCGCGTCCTGCCGCTCAGAGATCACCTACATCGACGGTGAGGCCGGGGTGCTCGAGCACCGCGGCTACTCGATCGAGGCGCTCTGCAAACACTCGAGCTACCTCGAGGTCGCCTATTTGCTGATCCACGGCGAGCTGCCTACCAAGGACCAGCACGACGAGTGGGTCCACGAGGTCACGATCCACACCTATGTCCACGAGGGGATGAAGCGGTTCCTCCAGGGCTTCCGCTACGACGCCCACCCGATGGGCATGCTGCTCGCCGGCGTCGGCGCGCTCTCGACCTTCTATCCGACCGCAAAGAACATCGACGACCCGGACGAGCGCCACATGGCCGCCGTCCGGCTGATCGCCAAGATGCCGACGCTCGCGGCATTCGCCTACCGCCACAGCATGGGGCTGCCCTACGTCTACCCCGACAACGACCTCTGGTACCCGGCCAACTTCCTCTCGATGCTCTACAAGATGGCCGAGGCGAAGTACGACGCCGACCCGCGGCTGACGCGCGCGCTCGACGTTCTGTTCATTCTGCACGCCGATCACGAGCAGAACTGCTCGACGAGCGCCGTGCGCAGCGTCGGCTCCTCGCAGGTCGATCCCTACTCGGCGGTCGCGGCGGGAGTCGCCGCCTTGTACGGCCCGCTCCACGGCGGGGCCAACGAGGCCGTGCTACGGATGCTCGACCGGATCGAGACTGTCGAGAACATCCCCTCCTTCCTCGAAGGCGTGAAGTCGGGTGACGAGCGGCTGATGGGCTTCGGCCACCGCGTCTACAAGAACTACGACCCGCGCGCGCGGATCATCAAGACCAACGTCGACGAGGTGCTCGAGGTGACGGGCATGAACCCCAAGCTCGAGATCGCCGTCGAGCTCGAGAAGCGCGCCCTCGACGACGAGTACTTCACCTCGCGCAAGCTCTACCCCAACGTCGACTTCTACTCCGGCCTGATCTACGAGGCGCTCGAGATCCCGCCCGCGATGTTCACGGTCATCTTCGCGATCCCCCGAACGGCGGGCTGGGTCGCTCAGTGGCTCGAGATGGTCGACGACTCCGATACCAAGATCGCTCGCCCCCGCCAGATCTACAGCGGAGAGCGCGAGCGCGACTACGTCTCACTCGACGAGCGCTGAGCGATGTCGCAGGTCGAGACGCTGGGCGGGCCGATCGAAGTCGACGGGCTCGGCACCGTGCTGATGCACGAGCACGTGATCGTGCTGACGCCCGAGATCCAATCGGCCTATCCGGGCTTCGGGGGCTGGGATCCCGACACCTACGTCGCCGAGGCGCAGGTCAAGCTGGCGGCGCTCAAGGAGCGCGGGGTCGACACGATCGTCGACCTGACCGTCGTCGGAACCGGGCGCGACGTCGAGCTGCTCGCGCGCTGCGCCGAGGGAACGGGCCTGCAGATCGTCGTGGCGACCGGCATCTACACCTACGACGCCGTCCCCAAGCCGTTCCACTTCGTCGGCCCGGGAACGATCCTCGGGGGCGACGACGAGCGGATGATCCAGATGTTCGTCGACGACATCGAGCAGGGGATCCAGGGCACGGGCGTCAAGGCCGGGATCCTCAAGTGCGCGACCGACGCCTCGGGGATGACCGAGGGCGTCGAGCGCGTTGTGCGAGCGGTCGCCCAGGCGCACCGCCGCACCGGCGTACCGATCTCGACCCACACAGCCGCGCGCGATGAGCGTGGGCTCGAGCAGCAGCGGGTCTTCGAGGAGGAGGGCGTCGACCTCTCGCGGGTGGTGATCGGCCACTCGGGCGATACGACCGATCTGGACTACCTGGAAAAGCTGATCGCTGCCGGCAGCTACATCGGCATGGATCGCTTCGGAATCGACGTCGAGCTGCCGTTCGAGGAGCGGGTTGGGACGGTCGTGGCGCTCTGCGAGCGGGGCCACGCGGGGCGGATGGTTCTCTCCCACGACGCCGCCGCGTTCATGGACTTCCTGCCCTGGGAGATAGTGCCCACCGTGCTGCCGAACTGGCACTACACCCACATCCACGACGACGTGCTCCCGGCGCTGCGCGAGCGCGGCGTCAGCGACGAGCAGATCGATCAGATGCTGGTCGGGAACCCGCGCGAGATCTTCTCGCAGAGGGAGCCGTACTAGCCGACGTTTACATCTAGGGCGCACTCGCCGTTGTTTTTCGTCCCTAGGACGGCAAATAGCCCAACGGACGTTTACACTGGCGCCGCCTCATGCCCGGCCTGACCCAGATCTTCGTACCCAAGGAACGTGAGTTCTTCGACCTCTTCGAGGAGGCCGGTCAAAACATCCTGCGCGCCGCCGACCTGCTCGACCAGATGCTGCGCGGCTACCCCGAGCACGCGGGGCTCGCGCGCGACATCCTGATCTGCGAGCAGGAGGGTGATCGGATCACCCACGACATCGTCAACCTGCTCAACCACCGGTTCGTCACGCCGATCGACCGCGAGGACATCTACGCGCTCGCCTCGGGGCTCGATGACGTCGTCGACTTCGCCGAGGAGGCAGCCGACTACCTCGGCCTCTACAAGATCGAAGCGCCGATGGAGCAGGCCCAGCGCCAGGCCCACATCCTGCTGCAGTGCGCGCGCCAGATCGCCGAGGCGATGCCGCGGCTGCGTGGCTTTCGCGACCTCAGCCACTACACGGTCGAGATCAACCGGCTCGAGAACGACGGCGATCGGACCGTGCGCGAGGCGATGGCGGAGCTCTTCGACGGCGGCATCGACCCGATGGTCGTGATCCGCTGGAAGGACATCTACGAGCGGCTCGAGGCGGCGATCGACGCTTGCGAGCGGGTCGCGAACATCCTCGAGGGCATCGTCATCAAGAACTCGT
>JACCVG010000186.1 GCA_013698335.1 Thermoleophilaceae bacterium | reverse complement strand
TGGCGGGGTGGTGGGCGGGTCCCGGGAAGCAGCCTGACGTCGCCGGGCACTTCGACGGGAAGATCGAGTCGCCCATCGTCTACGGTGCCGCGCTCGATGAGAGCGCGATCGCGACCATCGCGGCCGGCGGGGCGCCGGAACGCGCCGGTCCCCTCATCGCGGCCTGGGACTTCGCGGCTGGCACATCGAGCGACCGGGTGCACGGCACCGCCGGACGTGGCCTCGACGGGCGCGCCGTGAATGCCCCGGCCCGCGGGATGAGCGGCCATGCCTTCGGCGGCGGTGAGCGCTCCTGGGTCCTTGCGCCGGAGACCCACGGCGCGATCCACTTCCACTCGGACGATCTCGAGGACTGTGGCTGGGACGTCGCGTTCGAGCTCACCGTCCCGGACACCCTGCCGAGCGGGATCTACGCGGCGAAGCTCACGGCGGGGGACATCACCGATCACGTCCCGTTCTTCGTCCGGCCAAAGGACGGGCGAGCGGTCGCACCAGTGCTGTTCCTCGTCCCGACGAACTCCTACCTCGCCTACGCGAACTTCCGCGAGGCCTTCGCGGAGCGCAACGGCGTGCTCGGTCTGTATCACATGCACGCGGACGGCAGCGCTGTCGTGTACTCCTCGCGCCGCCGGCCGATCGTCAATCTGCGGCCCGGGTCGCTCTTCAACATCCTCGAGGTCGGAAAGACCGGGGCGCCGCACCAGTTCAATGCGGATCTCTACCTCGTGGACTGGCTCCACGAGAAGGGCATCGCGCACGACATCGCGACGGACGAGGACCTCGACCGCGAAGGCGCGGCGCTGCTCTCGCAGTACCGGGTCGTCCTCACCGGGAGTCACCCGGAGTACTGGTCGGAGGCGATGCTCGATGCGCTCCAGGCCTACCTCGGTGATGGCGGCCGGCTCATGTACCTCGGAGGCAACGGCCTCATCTGGGTGACCCAGTACGACCGCGTCGACCGCCATCTCGTCGAGGTCCGTCGCGACGGCGGCGGTGTTCGCGCCGCAACGCCGGGCGAGAGCTACCTCAGCACGACGGGCGAGTTCGGCGGCTACTGGCGCGGGCGAGGGCGCGCGCCGAACCGACTCGTCGGGGTCGGTTCGATCGCTCAAGGCTTCGATCGCTCGTCCGCGTATCTCCGGGAGGCGGGCGCGGCGGATCCGCGCGCGGCCTGGATCTTCGACGGGGTGGGGGACGGGCCGATCGGCGGCTTCGGGCTCACCATGGGTGGCGCCGCCGGGTTCGAGGTCGACGCAGCCGACGCGTCGCTCGGCACCCCGCCTCACGCCCTCATCATCGCGAGCGCGCTCGAGTTCTCACCGACCTACGAGCACCAGAACCCGGTGCACACAGCCGGTACCGACATCGACCACCACCCGCCGATGCGCTCGGACATGGTCTTCTTCGAGACGCCGAACGGCGGCGCCGTCTTCTCGGTCGGGTCGATCGCCTACATCGGCGCGCTGTCGCACAACAAGTACGACAACGACATCTCGCGGATCACCGAGAACGTCCTGCGCCGCTTCGCCGCGCTCTAGTCCCGCGAGGGCTCGCTACTCGTCGCGGATCCGTTTGCGGACCTCGGCCACCTTGTCCTCCGGGTGCTCGGTGTGCCCGTGGTCCTTTTCGGCGTGCCGCTTCGCGAGCTCGATGACCTGATCCGCGTTCTCACCTCGGATGACCGCGGTGCATCCTTCCTTCAGCTCGGCACAGTGGAAGACCTTCGTCATGAGATCACCTCTGAATTTCGTGGGAGCTCCGGGCTCAGAAGATGGCAAGCGGGTTGACCGGCGAGCCGGTTCCCCCGGGGATCGGCAGCGGTGCTGCGACGAACAGGAACTCGTGGCGGCGCAGCTCCGCACAGACGGCAGCGAGGTCCTCGACCGCGCACTGGTCGAGCAGCAGGAGACCCATCGCCGGGATACCGATCTGGTGCATGGGCAGCGGCACGCGGGTCGGCGGATCCTCCGGCTCATCGGCCGGGCGCTCGCGCCCGAAGAGGCTCGCGGCCAGCTGCCCGAAGTGGTCAGCAGCATCGCCGCCGTAGATGGAGATCTCGCGCTGATGCATCCACTCCACGGCATCGGGTCCAGGTCCCGGACGCAGCGGGCTGCGGCCCCTCGAATCGAGCTGCACGGCGCCGACG
>JACCVG010000128.1 GCA_013698335.1 Thermoleophilaceae bacterium | reverse complement strand
GACCTCGCCCGTGCCGCGCAGCTCGGCGGATCGCGACCGGCGCGTGAGCTGGCGCGCATCGGCCGCGACATCTTCCGCTACCCGCGGCGGTCGCAGGCGCCGGTCCTCACCGAGGCCGGCCTAGGTGAGGACTTGGCCGCCGAGGAGGCGGCCGAGGCGCTCGAGCGAATCGCCGATCTCACCGATCGGGATCCGTCGCTGGCGCCGAGCGCCGAGTCCCTGGTCGACCTGCTCGCACGGATGCGAGTTCCCCGTGCGCGAGGAACCGACGAGGGACGCGTGCAGCTGATGAGCCCTTACCGAGCGCGGGCCCGTCAGTTCGAGCACGTCTTCGTACTCTCCCTGCAGGAGGGTGGGTTCCCGCGGCGGCGCGGCGCCGACCCGTTCCTCGACGATGCCCAGCGTGCGCGGGCCGAGCTGCCGGTCCGCTCGCTGCCGGCCGAGGAGGAGCGCTACCTGTTCTACGTCTGCCTCACCCGCGCTCGGGCCCGCCTGTACCTCTCCTATCGGGTCGCCGACGACGACGGTGCCGAGCTGACCCGGTCGTTCTTTGTCGACGACGTGCTCGAGCTGATCGAAGGCGAGCCCGAGGTCCGGCGCAAGGGCATCGCCGACACCGTCTTTCCCGCCGATTCGGCGCCGAGCGAGCGCGAGCTCGCGCGCGCGCTCGCCCTCCGCGGAGATCTCTCGGCGCCGAGCGAGCTAGGCGTCTCGGAGGCACTCGCCAGCCGTCTGCGCACCACGTTGAAGGCGGCCCGTCGGCGGGCGGAGTTCGACCCGGGGCCGCTGACCGTAGCGGCGGTCCGGGAGGTCTTCGCCGAACGTAAGCGATTCGGCGCCTCGAGCCTGGAGGAGTACGCGACCTGCCCGTTCCGCTACTTCATCCAGCACGAGCTGCGACCCAAAGAGCTGCGGCCCGCGCCGGACCCGATGACCCGCGGGTCGCTCGTCCATGCGGTTCTCGAGCGCGTCTACGCCGAGCTCTACATCGGCCGCCGGCCGGATGCCGAGAACGTGGAGCAGGGCGTCGAGCGGGCGCGCGCGATGCTCGCCGAGCTGGCCGTCGAGCACGGCCACCAGCCGACCGGAGCCCGTCGGGTCGCGGCCTACCGCCGCATCGAGGCGGACATCGTGCGGTTCATCCGCTGGGATGCCGCCAACCCGATCGGCGAGCGCGTGCTGATGCTCGAAGCCGGGTTCGGCCACGAGGGAGACGAGCGCGGGCCGCTCGACCTTGGCGGCTTCGAGCTGCATGGCTCGATCGACCGGATCGACGTGCTTGCCGATGGCCGGGGGCTGATCCGCGACTACAAGAACAGCGCCAGTGTCTCGAGCCGCGCGCGGATCGAGGAGCAGCGCAAGCTCCAGCTCCAGCTCTACACGCGCGCCATGGAGGTTCTTTGGGGGCTGGAGCCGGCGGGCGGCATCTACCACCCGCTCGCCAACCAGAACCCGACCTACACGCGGCCGCGGGGGATTCTCGCCGGCCCCGCGACCGAGCTCTCGCCGACGCTCTACGCCAACGACGGGACCGAGGACGAGCAGGAGTTCGCCGAGCTCGTCGAGCGGGGCGTTGAGGAAGCCCGTCTGATTGCCTCCCAGATCCGTGCCGGGCGCGTCCGTCGCGACCCGATCGGCGGTAGTTGCCCGCGCTGGTGCGATCTGCACCCGATCTGTCGGCGCGAGCGCGGCGAGAAGAATCCCGATGAGGAGCCCGATGAGCGCCCCTCCGCCTGATCCCGACGGCGCGCTGACCGCCGAGCAGCGGGCCGCGATCGAGGATCGCGAACGCGATCTCTTCCTGATCGCGGGCGCGGGAAGCGGCAAGACGACGGTGCTGGTCGAGCGGTTCTGCGAGATCGTCACCGAGCCCGGCGGCGCCGAGATCGACGAGTTGCTCGCGTTCACCTTCACCGAGCGAGCGGCGGCTTCGCTCCAGCGACGGATCCGCGCCGAGCTCGCCGCCCGGGCGCGGGCGGCCGAGCCCGCAGGTGCGAAGCAACTGCGGGCGCTCGCGCGCGAGTCCGAGGGCGCTTGGATCTCGACGATCCACGCGTTCTGTCACCGGCTGCTCTCCAACCACGCACTACTCGCGGGGCTCGACCCGCGCTTCTCGGTGCTCGACGAGGACGAGGCCGCGCGTCTGCGGGTGCGGGCGTTCGATCGGGCATTCACGGCGTTCGGTGCCGCCGCGGTGGACGACGATCGCTTCGAGGTCGCCGCCGCCGTCGGCTACGACCGGCTGCGCGACACCGTCAGCGGCGCGTACGACGAGCTGCGCGCACTCGGGCAGGCTCGCCCGATCCTCCCGGAGCTCGAGCCCGTCGACCCGGCGGCGGCCGCCTCTGAGCTGATCGAGGCCGCCGCGGCGCTGACCGAGGAGCTGCGTGCCGACGAGGCCAAGCAATTCGTCGCTCGGGCGCTCGAGAAGGTCGTCGCCGTGGGTGCGGTGCTCGACGGAGGCGAGGTTTCCGAGGACGATCCCCGCAGCTGGCTGATCAAGTCGAAATCGCCGGTCCTCTCGACGCCCGCGGTCGAGCGCTACAACCACGCGTGCCGCTCGCTCGAGCGCGCTCTGGTCGAGTCCGCATCGGCCCACCACTACGACCACCTGCGTGAGCTCGTGTCGTTCTACGGCCTGCAGTACGCCGGCCTGAAGCGATCGCGCTCGGCGCTCGATTTCGAGGATCTGCAGCTCACCGCACGCGACCTGCTGGCCTCCAACGCGGCTGTCCGCGCCGCCTACCAGCGGCGCTTTCGGCATCTGATGGTCGACGAGTTCCAGGACACCAACGCCCTCCAGTCCTCGTTGATCGCCCTGCTCCACTTCGAGCAGGGCGAGCCGCGCAACGCGCTGTTCACCGTCGGCGACGCGCTGCAGTCGATCTACGCCTTTCGGCACGCGGATCTCGAGGTCTTCCGGGCGGGTGCTCGTGCCGCCGAGGCGGCTCCGGACGAGCGTTCGGTCGTTCGCCGGCTGACTGCCAACTTTCGCTCGAGCGGCCCCGTGCTGGCGCTCGTCAACGCCCTCGGCGAGCAGCTGCTCGGCCCCGACTTCAGTCCGCTCGTGCTCGGTGGTCCGGGCGCCGGGCCGGGCGCCGCCGAGATCCTCGTGACTGAGCGCGAAGGCTGGCCGAAGCAGGGGCTGATGCGCGGGGTCTCCGATGACGAGCAGGCCCAGCCCTGGCGGCTCGCCGAAGCACGCGCGCTTGCGGCCCGGTTGCGGGCGCTGGTAGACGGAGGTGAGCGCCGCGGCGACATCGTCGTCCTGCTGCGCTCCTACACCCACGTCGAGGCCTACGAGCGGGCGCTCGAGGACGTGGAGCTCGCGCCATACGTGATCGGCGGGCGCCGCTACTGGAGCCGGCTCCCGGTATCCGATGTCCGGGCCTTGCTCGGTTGCGTCGCCAACCCGACCGACGATCGCGCACTGATCAGCGCGCTCGCGTCGCCAGCTTGTGCCGTGCGGCCGGACACCTTGTGGCTGTTGACCAAAGCCGCCGCCGGGGCCCCCGTGCTCGCGGCTCTGGAGCTGCTCGCCTCCGATGATCCGGGCTCTGAGGATGACTGGTCGCAGAACGCGCGGGCGCTGCTCGGCGAGATCCCCGCTGACGACGTCCAGGCGCTGCACGACTTCGCGACCCGGCTCGAGCGCGTTCGCAAGGCGGCGCACGGGCTGACGCTCGAGGGCCTAATCGACCGCGTGATCGCCGAGACGGGCTATGACCTCGCGATGCTGATGGCGCCGGGCGGTCGTCGGCGGATGGCGAACATCCGCAAGCTGATGGCGCTCGCGCGCGAGTTCGAGGCCGCCGAGGGTCGCGATCTGCGCGGGTTCCTGGACCAGATCGAGCTCGCCGTATCGGCCGGCAGCCGTGAGCCCGACGCGACGATCCAGGTCGAGGGCCACGACGGCGTGCGGATCATGACGATCCACGCGGCCAAGGGACTCGAGTTCCCGGTCGTCGCGGTCGCCGACCTCGGTCGCGGGCTGGGCGCGGTCGGCGCTGGCTCGGATCTCCGGGTCGCAGCGGCCGCGCCGGGGTCCGACCGACTGCGGGTCGGTCTGCGGCTCGCGCGGCTCGGCCGTCCGCGCAAGGCGATCCTCGATCACGCCGAGATCGCCGAGCAGGCCGTGGCCCGCGACCGCGAGGAGGAGCGTCGTCTGCTGCATGTCGCGATGACCCGCGCCGAGCGCCTGCTGATCCTCAGCGGCGCCTGTCGATCTGAGGCGCTGGCCGAGGACCCATCGCCGACCGAGCCCCTGCTGAGCACCGCACTGAGGGTCCTGGGCTGGAGCCCCGCGATCGAGCGGCTGACGATTCCCGGGGCACCGGCGCTGCTCGAGGATCCGGCCGGGCCCACGGACCCGGTGGAGGTGGAGGTCAGCCTGACCGTCCCACCCGATCTTGCCGAGGCCGTCGACCCGGTCCAGCTGCGGCTCTTGACAGACCCCGAGCGCGACGCCTCCGCCGCGGTCGAGATCGGTCCGCTGCGGGACCCCGAGATGCTGGCCCCGGCCAGCGGCGCGGCAAGACCGGTCACGCACGCCTCCTACTCGTCGCTCTCGCTGTTCGACCGCTGCGGATACCGGTTCTATGTCGAGCGGGTGCTAGGGCTGGGCGGCGGGGCGGCCCCGGTGGCGATCAGCTCGGAGGCCGAGGGCCTCGATCCGGCGCCCGAGCAGCGGTTCGGCCTCGGCACGGTCGTCCATGAGTTGCTGGAGCACAGCGCGAACCGCGGGTTCGCCGCCGCGGATCAGGTGCAGGCGGCGGCGCTGCTGGAGCGCGAGGGCGTCGGGCAGGCTGAGCTCGAGCGGGCGACGGGCCTCGTCGACCGATTCCTCGGCTCGGGGGTCCGCAAGCGCCTTGACGGTGGCGTGATCCACGCCGAGACACCGTTCCTGCTCTCACTCGGAGGTCTCATCCTGCGCGGCGAGATCGACCTGCTCGCCATTTTCCCGATTGAGACGATCCTGATCGACTACAAGACCGATCGCCTCGGCGAATCAGACCCGGCTGATCACATGGGGCGCTACGAGATCCAGCGCAAGCTCTACGCACTGGCGTCGCTCGAGCGCTACGAACGGCCCGTGACCGTCATCTACGCGTTCCTCGACCGGCCGGAGGCTCCGATCGAAGCGTGCTACGAGCCGGCCGATCGAGAGCGGCTGCGGCGTGATCTGGAGGCCGTCTGCAGCGAGTTGGTCGCCGGACGGTTCGCCGTCACCGACGATCCGCGGCGGGCACTTTGCTTCGATTGCCCGGCGCGCGAGCGGCTCTGCTCCCATCCCGCGTCGATGACGCTCCGGGACTGAGGGGCGCGCCCGCGCGGCAGGCCCGGCTTTCCGTCGGGGGCGAGGCGTAACTTGACCTCGTCAAGTCCCTCTCACAAGGGAGATCGGAGCCGAATGCCTCTCTGTTTCATCGATCCCAAGGAAGCGATCCGAGTGATGGCGGAATCCGTCGGGCGCGAAGCGCGCCGGCAGCTGTTGGGAGAGGTCGTCCACGCGTGGGTCGATGAGATCCCTGAGGACGAGCTCGAGGTGCACTACGCCAAGGCGGTCGGCGACCTCGACGAGGAGGACCTGTCGATGCTCGCGACCTGGCACGCGTCGCTCGAGATCGGTCATCCGGTGGCAAACAAGGAGTTCCTCGTCAAGGCCTTCTCCGGGCTTGGCGAGCACCGGCGCGAGGCGCTCAAGATTGCCGCAGGCTTTCGCGGCGACGAGGCCTTCGAGTCCGGCATCAGCGAGGAGCAGGCGCTCGACACCGTCCTGCCGTGGCTGTCTGAGGAACGGACGGTCGAGTTGGCCGCGGAAGTGCTGGAGCTCTACTGCTGGGACAGGTTGGGTTCGGACAACTAGCTAGGTCCGACCGCTAAGCGGCTGTGGGCTCGATCTCGCGGGTAGTGATCTCGTAGAGGCCGTGGGCGCGGTGCTCGTCCATCTGCCATTCGAAGATCGAGGCGTGGGCGACCAGTCCCGGCAACTCGAGGGTGGTGCCCGCCGCGGCGGCGCCGCTCGCGCGGCGGGGGAAGTCTTCGTCCTCGAGCCAGAGTTCGAGCCCGGCGCTGCGTTGCCGTCCCTCGCCGTCGTAGACCGTCGAGAGCCGCGCGTCCTCGACGGGGTGGGCTTCGCCATCCTCGAGCAGCACGGCGACCACCGTCTCCGTCTCATGGCCGACCGCGCCGCGCGGGCGACGTGCCTCGAGCACTAACGCGTGCAATTCGTCGAAGACGACGGCCACCGAGCGGATCACGTCCAGTTCGGCCCAGCGCGGCGGCTCGTCGGTCTCGCCGATCAGTCCCATGCAGTCGATCCGCCCGCCGGCCATCGTCCCGCTGACAGCGGCTGGCTGCAGCCGAGTCCCCCCGACGAGCAACGCCTCGGACAGCGGCTCGAGCGAGAGCTCGAATCGCCCCGCGAGCGTCGCGGTGACGCCGGCGCCTGAGGCCTCGATCTCCGCGCCTTCGGGAACGGCTTCTGTGGTGGAGCCGTCGAACAACAGCGTCAGCCCGCTGCGCGCGATCGCGTGGCGCCCGTGCGCCGGATCGAAGAAGGCGACCGCGTTCACGGTTGCAGGCGCGACCGTGGATCGTGGTCCTGCGGCTGTTCGGTCGCCGAGCCCTCGACGTCGTAGTCGCGCCCGGCACGTGGAGCAGTACCGCCGACAAACCCCCCGATCACCCGCTTGCCCGCGGCGGCGACCACGAGCCGCCGGGCAAGCGCCCGGGTCGGCGGAATCAGCAGGAGGAGGCCGAAGATGTCGGTGATGAAGCCCGGCGTGATCAGGAACGCCCCGCCAAAGATGACCAAGACGCCGTCGAGCACCTCGCGCGCGGGAACCCGCCGTTGCGCCACGGCCTCGTTGAATCGCCGCCACGCCACACGGCCCTGTGAGCGCAGCAGGAGTGATCCGACGATCGAATCGAGCAGCAGGATCGCGAGCGTCGGCAGGAGGCCGATCAGCTGCCCGACCTGGATCAGGACGTACAGCTCGGCGAGCGGTACAACGATGAAGACGAACAGCAGGACGAGCGCGGGCACGTTTCGAGCCTACATCGGGCTACCATGGAGGCGTGGTCACCGTCGAACAGGTCGAGGAAGCGCTGGCGAACGTCATCGACCCCGAGCTCGGGCTTGATTTCCTCGAGCTCGGTCTCGTCTACGAGGTCGAGGTCGAGGGGGAGGAAGTGTTCATCACCTTCACGCTGACGACCGCGGGCTGCCCGATCGGTCCTCAGGTGACCGAGCAGATGAAGGAGTTCGTCGGGGAGCTGCCCGGCGTCGAGGCGGTCCACCCGAAGATGGTCTTCGTCCCGCCGTGGACCCCCGAGATGATGAGCGAAGACGCGAAGTTCGCTCTCGGCTACTGAGCCGCGGCCTCCGCGGCCGCTGGCGCCCGATCGGCCGCGGCGAGCAGCTCGGCGAGCGACTCCCGTAGGTCGTCGGCGAAATCCTCGAGGTCGGGCATCGCGTCGTAGTCGCCGAGCAGGCCGAAGTCGAGCCGGCCGTTGTAGCTGATGATCGCGATCGCCATCGCGTGGTTCTCGGGCAGGAACGCGACCGGGATCATCTCTACCAACTCACGCCCGAGCATGTAGAGCGGGATCTGTGGCCCCGGCACGTTGGTCACGATCAGGTTGAACAGCCGGGTCGAGAAGTTGACCCGTGAGGCCTGGGCGAGCAGCGTAGGCGGCGCGAAGTCGGTCAGCCCCGCGATCACCTCGGCGCCGAGTGCCTGCTTGGAGTTCTTCAGGTCGCCCATGATCCGCGTGACCGTCCGCAGTCGCTCGACCGGGTCCTCGACGTAGACCGGGAGCGGACCTCGCATCGCGGCGATCCGGTTGCCGAGCTGCCCGTGCTCGTCCTCGGCGCGGATCGAGACCGGCACGAGCGCTCGTAGCTCGAGGCCCTCGGTCCGGATGCCGCGCGAGCGTAGCCAGCGCCGCAGCGCGCCCGAGACGGTCGCGAGCACCACATCGTTGACCGTGCCGCCCAGTGCCCGCTTGACGCGCTTGAAGTCCGCGAGGCTCGATTGGAGCCAGAAGATGCGCCGGTGCGGTCCGATCTCGACGTTGAGCGGCGTGTCGGGTGCCGGATTGAGCCCGGCCCAGACGAACTCGGTGATCCCCTCGAGGGCCTCGCGCGCGGTGTCGAGCGTCGCCTGGGGTGTCTCGACCGCCTTCACGATGCTGGTCGCGATCTCGAGCGGCGTGCGGACGAGCCCCGAGATCCCCTCGGCGATCAGCTCGGCCTCGGAGGGCTCCGGAGCGGGCGTCCACGGGACCAGTTCGGGCTCCGGCCCGCCGCCATCCGCGGTGATGTCGAACAGGACGCCGACGATGTCCACGCCCGACACTCCGTCGACCAGCGCGTGGTGGGTCTTGCTGATCATCGCGAAGCGGCCGTCCTCGAGCCCTTGGACGAGCCACAGCTCCCAGAGCGGCTTGGAGCGGTCAAGCCGCTGGGAGAAGATCCGGCCGGCGAGCTGGCGCAGCTGCTCGAGCGACCCGGGCGCCGGCAGCGCGGTGTGGCGGATGTGGTACTCGATGTTGAAGCGCGGGTCGTCGATCCAGAACGGGCGCCCCATCTCGAAGCGGGGGACGGCGAGCTTCTGGCGGTAGCGCGGCACGAGGTGGAGCCGCTCCTCGATCGCGCCGATCACCTCGTCACGGTGTGGCGGCGGGCCGTTGAAGATCATCACGGCGCCGACGTGCATGTGGGAGGCGTCGTGCTCCTGAGCGAGGAACGACGCATCGACTGAGCTAAGGCGGTCGGTTCGTAACGTCGACATCGCGGCAACACTAACGTCAGACTGGCCCGATGCGCCAGGTCCCGGCACTTCTGCTCTGCGCCTTGCTGACGTTTGGCTGTGGGTCCGGCGAGTCGACGGCGGGCTCGGTCGCCAGCGCGTCCGAGACCCGAGACCGCAGCGGCCGGTTCGACTCGGCCGCAGCGTTCGAGTTGCTCGTCGATCAGGTGGAGCGCGGTCCGCGGCCCGCGGGGTCGCCGCAGTCGCGGGCACTCGCCGAGGATCTGCGGCGCGAGTTGCCACGCGGCCGTTTCCAGAGAGTGCCTGGCGGCCTGCGCAACGTGGTCGGGATAGTCGAGGGACGCAATCCCAAGCGGAGAGTCGCGCTTGGCGCGCACTACGACACGAAGGACATCCCGGGCTTCGTCGGCGCCAACGACGGTGCCTCGGGGACCGCGATCGTCACGCAGCTCGCCCGCACGATCGACCGTCGCGAGCTCGAGCCGACGGTCGTCTTCATGCTGTTCGACGGGGAGGAAGCGCCGAGGGGAGTGCCCGATTCGCAGTTCTACGAGGCGGGCCTGCGCGGTAGCCGTGTCGCAGCCCGCAAGTACCGCGATCTCGAGTCGATGATCCTGCTCGACTTCGTCGGCGATCGGGACCTCTCGATCCCGCGCGAGGCGACCTCGGACCCCGGGCTCTGGCGAGCGCTGCGCCGGGCCGCGGCCCGCAGTGCCCACGGGAGCGTTTTCCCCCCGGGAATCGGCCCCTCGGTGACCGACGACCACACGCCGTTCCTCGAGCGCGGAGTGCCCGCGATCGACCTGATCGACTTCGAGTTCGACTGCTTCCACCGCGTCTGCGACGACCTGGGCGCCGTCTCGCGCGAGAGCGTCGAGGCGGTCGGGGAGTCGGTTTACCGGCTGCTGCGCTCGCTCTGAGGGCCGCTCCCGGACCTATCTACACTGACTGGGATGCCTTCGACGCCTGAAAAGCTCCTCCTCGCGGCTCCGCGCGGCTACTGCGCGGGCGTCGACCGTGCGGTCCAGACCGTCGAGCGGGCACTCGAGCTCTACGGCCCTCCGGTCTACGTGCGCAAGGAGATCGTCCACAACAAGCATGTCGTCGAGCAGCTGCGCGAGCGCGGCGCCGTGTTCGTCGACCAGGAGACCGAGGTCCCCGAGGGGGAGACGGTCGTCTTCTCGGCCCACGGAGTTGCCCCGACCGTCCACGCGAACGCGCTCGAGCGCCGGCTCCAGACGATCGACGCGACCTGCCCGCTCGTGACGAAGGTCCACGTCGAGGCCAAGAAGTTCGCCGCCGAGGGCTACACGATCGTCCTGATCGGCCACGCCGGCCACGAGGAGGTCGAGGGCACGATGGGCGAGGCTCCGAACAACATCGTCCTGATCGAGACGCTCGACGATGTCGCGGCGCTCGAGGTCGACGACCCGTCGCGAATCGCCTTCATCTCCCAGACCACCCTCTCCGTTGACGAGACCCAGACGATCATCCTCGCCCTGCGCGAGAAGTTCCCCGAGATCACCGGTCCCCGCACCGACGACATTTGTTACGCGACCACCAACCGCCAGATGGCCGTCCGCCAGATGGCCGGTGAGTGCGACCTCGTGTTGGTGATCGGTTCGAGCAACTCCTCGAACTCCAACCGCCTGGTCGAGGTCGCGCGCGACCACGGCGCCGAATCGCACCTGATCGACAATGAGTCACAGGTCGACGAGCGCTGGCTCGAAGACAAGCGCGTCGTCGGCATCAGCTCAGGCGCCTCGGCGCCCGAGGAGCTCGTTCAGCGGCTGGTCGACTTCTTCCGCGCGCGCGGAACCGATCTCGTCGAGGAGTTCGAGGTGGTCCAGGAGGACGTCCGCTTCATGCTTCCCAAGGAGATCAGGAAAGCGTTCGCCGAGCGCGAGCTCCCACTCGGCACGACCTAGCTCTCGTCGGCCAGCGGCGTGAACTGGAAGCCGTGCAGGCGCAGGCCCGGGGCGGTAGCTGACACCAAGCCGCCCGTTTCGCGCAGCCCCGGCGGCTCGTCGTCGCCGGAGATCACCGCAAAGGCCGCACCCGCCCGGAAGCTCGCCCGAGCCGTGGCGCCCGCGGCGGCAGCCTCGATGTAGTCGGGCCCGTCGTCCCAGGATCCCGTCAGCTCGAGCCGCTCGCGATCGGCGGGCAGGGCGATGTCCGCCGTCTGCGGCACGAGCGTCGCCCCCGGTTGGTCCTCCGGCCGCAACGGGGAAAGTGGCTCGGGCGGCGCGAAGTCCTCGTCGAGCTCGGCGAGCAGAGCCTGGATCGTCAGCTCGGTCGCCTCGTACTCGCCTTCGCCGTAGTGGAGCAGACGCCGGACACCGCGGCGGTCAAAAAGGTAGCGCGCCGGCCACCCGCGGTTGGCATAGATCCGCCAGACCTCGAGCGCCGGGTCGAGCGCGACCGGGTACTCGATCTCGAGGTCGGCGATCGCCGCGGTTGCGACCGCGGGCAGCCGGCCGAACGAGTAGCCGGGGGAGTGGACCCCGAGGGTCAACAGGCCGTTGTCCGCGTAACGCGCGTGCCAGCCCTTCACATAGGGCAGCGTGCGCAGCGAGTTGATTCGCGCCGAGTCGAAGAACTCGACCAAGAACGCGTGCCGGCCGAGCTCGTTGGCGACGCGCACGAACGGCGGCCCGAGCCAGTCGACGTTCGGCGGGAACTCGGGAATCGTCTCGGGACCATGCTGCACCGCCCAAGCATCCACGATTCGCGGTTGTACACGCGGTCGAGTCGGCTTCGCCCAAAGGATGAAATTCTCCCCAAGGCCCGCTCGGCGACCTACGCTGCTGCGATGGATCTAGCTCAGCGTCAGGTGCTCGCCCTCGGCGGCGGCGGGTTCTCGATGGAGGCCGGCAACCGCTTGCTCGACGATTACGCGCTCGAGGCCACCGGAGTGACCCGCCCGCGGGTCTGCTTCCTGCCGACCGCGAGCGGCGACGCCGACCACTACATCGTCCGCTTCTACCGGGCGTTCGGAGCGGACCGTTGCGAGCCCTCGCACGTCTCCCTGTTTCGTAAGGAACGCGAGAGCGAGAACCGCGACTGGCGTGAGCACCTGCTCTCCCGGGACCTGATCTACGTCGGCGGCGGCAGCGTGATCAGCCTGCTGGGCGTCTGGCGGGCCCACGGGATCGATCAGATCCTGCGCGAAGCCTGGGAACAGGGCACAGTGCTCTGCGGGGTGAGCGCAGGATCGCTTTGCTGGTTCGACGACATCGTGACGAGCTTCCACGGCGAAGCGAGCACCACGAAGGGGCTCGGCATCCTCCCTTGGAGCAACTGCGTCCACTACCAGCCCGACGCCTCCGCGGATCCGTTCCGCGCGCTCGTGAGAGATGCGGGCAGGCCGGGGTTCGCGGCCGAGGACGGCGCAGCGCTCCATTTCCGCGGCGAGGAGCTGAGCGCTGTGGTCGGGTCGCGGCCGGACGCGCGCGCCTTCAGGATGCGCTCGGTCGGCGGCCGGGTCGTTCGCACGGCGATGTCGGTGCGCTACCTCGGTGAACAGCAGGAGGCGCGGGTCGAGGCGCCGTTGCCCGCCCGCGCCGCCGACCACGCTCGGCGGCGACTCGCCTCACGGCCGCGGGTCAGCGCCGCTGCGACGGTCTAGCGTCACGCCATGACCTCGCCTTCGGCCCGGCCGGTGCGCCGGATAATCGGCTTTGGCGGGGGTGGCTTCACCGCCACCGAGCGCGACGGGCCGCTCGAGGACTACGTGGTCTCGATGATCGAGGCTGCCGCTCCTCGCATCTGCCTGCTCCCGACGGCGGGCGGTGATTGCGAGCAGCAGATCCAGCGCTTCCAGCTCGCCTTCCGGGCCCGCGGGTGCGAGCCCTCGCACGTCTCCCTCTTCCGACTCGGCGAGCAGCCGATCGATCTCCGCGAGCACCTGCTCGCGCAGGACGCGATCTACGTCGGCGGCGGCAGCCTGCTCAACCTGATGGCGATCTGGCGGGCACACGGCCTCGATGCGATCCTGCGCGAGGCCTGGGAAGCGGGGATCGTCCTCTGCGGCGTCAGTGCGGGCTCGATGTGCTGGTTCGAGTACGGGATCACGAGCTCGTACGGGCCGCCGGCACCGGTTGCGGGGCTGGGGTTGCTCCCGGGGTCGAACTCGGTCCACTTCGACACCCAGCCACACCGCCGGCTGGTCTTTCGCGAGCAGGTCGCAGCCGGTCTGGCCGCCGGCTTCGGAGCCGACGACGGTGTCGGCCTGCGCTTCGACGGAACGACCCTCGCGGAGGTCGTAACAGCGCGGCGCGGGGGGCAGGCCTGGCGCGTCGAGATGCGTCGCGGCGAGGTCGTCGAGACACCCCTGCTGCCGACGGTCCTCCCGGGTGCCAGCACCGATGAGAGCACGGTGTCGATCGCGGAGTTCCGCGCCGACCGCCACCGACGCCGCGCGGCCGGGGGCCGCTGAGGTCTTTCAGGGACTGATCAGGAGACCGAGCAGCCGCGGCGTCACGTACACCTCTTGCAGTGCCGTCAAGATCAGGACCGGCGCGGCGATGCCGACCGTCACGAACGTGGCGGCGAGCAGCTTGTGCCAGTCGCCCCGGCGGCTCGCGATGATCCAGGCCGCGAGCGGGAGGAAGAGGACGGTCAGCTCCGGGATCGCGTGGGTCGCGATCACGGCCAGGAACGGCGCGAGGCCGAGACCGAGCTGGGCGGCGATCGTCGCCGCCTGGGAGCCGAGGAAGTAGGCCTGGGTGAGCAGCGAGAAGCCGGTCGCACAGACGACGAACAGGATCGCGAGCGGCCCCGCACGGTCGTGGATCGTCCGCCAGAGGCCGGTCTTGCTCGCGGCCTGGAGCGGAAGCGCGCTACCCGCGATGAAGCCCGCGACGCAGGCGAGCGCGTGCAGCGCGAGCACCAGCGAGTTGCGGAACAGAATCGCGCCGACCATCTCGAGCGACGGTGCGCGGTTGATTCCGATCACGACCAGCGAGGTCTCGTCGGGGGTCGAGAGGCGGCCGACCGCATAGACCGCGAGCAGCAGTCCGACCGCGATCGCCGCGCTCAGTACCGTCCAGCTGCCGACCACGCGCCAGCGTTCCGAACGCCAGCCCGCGATCGTCTCGCCGGTGTCCTTCAGGCCCTGGGCGAGGGCGAGCTCGTTGGTTCCCATCTGGTTCTCCTCGGCATTGAAGGGGGTCGCCTTGACCGGGTCAGCGCTCGGCAGGGTCGACCAGCAGTCCCGCGGTCCGATCGATCTCATCGGACCGCGCGGCGATCAGCCTCGCGGACTCGGCCGGATGATCCCCCGGATTCCCCCGCCGTCAATCGACAGAACGCGCATGCGCGCGGACCCGACCTAACCGATGCTTCCGACCATCTCCAGCTGGATCAGTCGGTTGAGCTCGACGGCGTACTCCATCGGCAGCTCCTTCGTGACCGGCTCGATGAAGCCGTTGACGATCATTGCGGCCGCCTCTTCCTCGCTGAGCCCGCGGCTCTGAAGGTAGAACAGCTGCTCGTCGGAGATCTTGCCGACGACCGCCTCGTGGGCGACCGTCGTGTGCGGGTTCTCGATCTGGATGTCAGGCCAGGTGTCCGAGCGCGATTCGGGGTCCATCATCAACCCGTCGCACTGGACGTGCGACTTGGAGCCCTGCGAGTTCTTGCCCATCCGCACGAGGCCGCGGTAGCCCATCACGCCGCCGTCCTTGGAGATCGACTTGGCGAGGATGTTCGAGGTCGTGTTCGGCGCGAGGTGCATCACCTTGGCGCCGGTGTCCTTCCAGACGCCGCCGGAGGCGACGCCGACGTTGAGGTGGTCGGCACGCGCGCCCTCACCCATCAGGAAAGAGCCGGGGTAGAGCATCACGTACTTGGCGCCCATCGAGCCGCCGACCCACTCGACGGTGCCCTCGGCCTCGACGATCGCGCGCTTGGTGTTGAGGTTGT
>JACCVG010000047.1 GCA_013698335.1 Thermoleophilaceae bacterium | reverse complement strand
CCTCGTGGCGAACCTGCACGAATTCCAGCGGCCCCGAGCTGTCGATCCCACCGCCAGCGCGGTCCATCGCGCCCATGATTCCGTTGATGCCGTCACCGGGATAGCCGTAGACGCGATGCACGCCGTTGGCCGCCAGGCGCTCCAGCAGATGGTCGCCGACGGTGGGGCTCAACACGAACTCCCGTCCAGGGCTATGAATGCCACCGAGGTCGCGGCAGCGTAGACAGCGTGGTGGAAGGCGTCGATCGCGGTCTCCTGGGGCGGCGACTCCCAGACTGGCGGGGCGACCTCGAGCGCGGGCAGCATGACCTGCGCCGACCCCCAAACCGCCGCGAAGTGCGCCGCGGTCGCCCGGCTGCCATCAAGGCCGGCGAAGTCCAGCAGTCCGCGCACCGCGCCCCACGAGGTGCCGTAGCCCCAGTGGACGACGGTCGAGAAACGCGCCTGCCCTTCCGGGTCGCGAGGTTGGACGCCGAGCACCTTGCCGGCCGCGTCGGCAGGCGCGCTGCTGGCCTCGCGGTCACGAAGCTTCTGCTCGATCGTGCTCGAGACGGTCATCGCGACGGTGCCGGCCAGGCCCGCGAACAGACCTCTCCCGACAGCGCTCGCCAGTTCACCGAGCTTCATGGCAGACGTCCTCTCTCATCGTTCAGGGCTCACGCGATCAACACGAACGCGATGCTCGTAACCGCTGCGTAGACGCCCTTGTGGAAGAGATCGGTCGCCAGCTCCTGCGGCTTCCACTTCCAGGGGAGCGGCGCAATCCCGAGCAGTCTGTAGAGGAGCACGTCTCCGCTCCAGACGAGGGCGAAGAAGAGGAGGCTGGCGAGGAGGGCGCCGAGGCCGGTCAGTGCGAGCAGACCGCGGACGGCGCCCATCGTGATCCCGTGCATCCAGTGGACGATCGTGTTCGTGCGCTCCAGGCCTGGATCCGTCGCCGGATCCTTGCCGAGCAGGATCGCTCCGACCTGACCGGGAACGGTGCTCGGCTCGCGCCCCGTGATCGCCATTTCGAGCGTCTCGCTGAGCGTGAGCGCGATCGTGCCGATCAAGCCGGAGAGCAAGCCGATGAGAACCGCGCTTAGAACATCCATCTGCTGGTCGGAGCTCTACCCGTTGCGCCAGCCGCCCAACCCGTTCGGGGTTGGTCCGTAAGGGTTCTGTCACCACACCGCAGCCCGCGGAAAAGGAGTCTGTAATCCCCTTCTGAGAACTTCCGATCGAGCGGCGCCCTCGGTTCGCTCTCCCGGCCGTACGGCGATGTCAGAGCGACGCTGATTCCCCCGTCGGAGCCAACACGAACAACTCGGCGCTGAGGTCTGGGTTCTGGTGGGATGCGCTCATGAACGCGACGACCTCCCTTCCGGTCAAGGCTTCGACGACGCGCTTCATACGTGATCCCAGAGCCTGCTGGATGGCGTGGCGAGAGGCCTGGACGGTGCTCCCGCTGCCGGCGTCGAACAGTGTCTGCTCAGCCAGGGTGTAGCCGCCACCGAGGAGGACGACCACGGTGTCCTTGCCGGCCCAGTAGGTCTTGCACCGGTCCGGTCCCTTCCCCATGAACTCCCGGAAGATTCCGACGATTTGATTCGAGATGGCCACGAGCAGCTGACCGCCCTCGAGATGCTGCTCCTGATCCGGCACGCTGATGCCCCCGCGATTGATTGCTGCGTGACCCCATTCTCCAGTGAAAATAAGACGATTCGCTTACACGGCCGTGAGGAATCCTTACGGCCCGATCTCAGGCGACGCCTCGCGGCGAGGGCACGAAGTCCGAACTCGAGGGGTCTCCGGCATCGAGGCCCTCGGTAAGCGCCACGAGGATCTCGGCCATTGCGCGTGTCGCGGATGATCGGTTGGACCGAGCGAGATGTGCAATCTTGACGTGCCTCACCGGGGCTCCCTCCACTGGTCGCGCGACCAAGTCATCGCGCAGCCAGCCGAGCGCCAGGCGGGGCATCAACGTCAGGCCCCGCTCAACCGACACGAGCGCCTGGAGTGCCTCGAACCCGGTGGCACGGCACGACGAGTCGAGCTCGACCCGCAAGCTCGCGTCCCCCCAGGAATTCTCCAGACTGCTCTGCCAGGGCGGGGTGAGGAGAACCCGCTCGCCGGCCAGCTGATCGATCGTGATCGATTCCTCACCCGCGAGGCGGTGACTTGCCGGCAGCACGAGCAGGTAGGGGTCGTCGAAAAGTGGGATCAGCTCCAAGGGCGGCTCGGGGCCGACGGTGGCGCCTCGATAGTCCGTGCCGGGCGGCCAACCGTCCAGCTCGAAGATGACAGTCAGGTCGAGTTCGTTCGAGGCGAGCTGCTCGAGGGTTTCGTACGGCTCTCCGTCGCTGTAGGAGAGCGCGAATTCCGAGTAGCGCTCCGCGAAGATCCGGAACGCCTCCGCCGCGAACACCCCGGTCGCGCTCGAGAAGGATCCGAACCGAAGTCGCGAGTCGCCTAGCCCGCCCATCGCCTCGAGCTCTGCCTCAGCCTCGGCTAGCCGCGCCAGGACCGCCTCAGCGTGCTGGCACAGACTGCGGCCGGCCTCCGTCAGCGCCACGCCACGGGCGGTGCGCTCGAAGAGGCGGACCTTGGTCGCGCGCTCAAGCGCCGACATCTGCTGCGACACCGCCGAGCGGGTGAACGAAAGGCTGTCAGCGGCGCCGGTGAAACTCCCGGTCCGAGCAACGGCAAGCAGCATCTCGAGCCGCCGCACGTCAAGAATTGCGTTGCGAATCATCGTTTCACTCCGGTCGGCTCATCGTCAGGTTGCTCGGCGTCTCGGGACCGAACTCGACCACCTGGGCGCGATGTCGTTCCCCTCGCGAACGGCGGATCCGACCAGCCACATCGCGGCGAATCCAGCAGCGCGCGGCGAAGGTATCAGCCCAGCTGGGCCGTCCCGGTTCACACTCACCCTTGCTGGGCCCGCTCCGCGAGAGCAAACCGTCTCGTTTTGCGTGGCCCTCTCGCGGCCTCGTTCGCGCGCGGCGGCTTCAGAAGCGGATTTGCCGGTGCAAAGCGCCCGGCGAGGCCACCGTGGTGGCGATCGGGAGCCGTTAGCTCGCGAGCGCCTCCCGTAAGGAACTGCATCGGTTTGTCGGGGCCGAGGCACGGGGCATACCCTGGCCACGGCGGCGACTCACGCCCGGGTTGGCCGGCCGAGCCGTAGATCGAAGTGGGCGCGGGTGGTCACAGTCGGCCCCTCCATCGTCGGACTTCCTTGTCGTACCGAGTGCTTTCGACCAAGGGACCCGAACGAAGGGGATGACCACGTGAGGACAGGTTTGCTGAGAAACGCTGGGTTTGCGTTGGTTGCCGCCGTTGCGGTGCTTTCGGGCTCGATGTTCGTCGCCTCTGCCCAGGACGAGGGCGGTAGCACTGCGCGAGCGCCGACGGGCCTGACGCTCGAAAAGGGCAAGCAGGCGATCACGAGCGCCGAGCGCGTGGACCTGACACGCGACTTCGCGACGCTCCCACTGCACAAGGGCACGGCTGGCGGGGAGACGGTCTGGTTCGTGATCACCGATGTCTCCGACCCCTTGCTCGCGCGCAAACTCGGGGTGAACCATTCGCCGAAGCTCAGCAACATCAGCCGCGACTGCCCGGCGTGTTCCCAGACGGTCAAGTCGAGCGACCCCGTCCTTGGAGAGGGCTCCGCGGAGTTCGAGGGCGCGCCCGACTTCAGCCCGACGCGGACGCTGGTCCCGGGGCCGAGCGGGTTCCCGGCGCAGTCCTTCAGCCCCGGGGCAATCGGGGGGCCGAACTACAGCCCCTTCGTCACCGTCGAAGGCAGCGGCATCGTCTACAACGCGCCGATCGTGGCCACGGGAGAGGGCCCCTTCGACGTCACGACCCACAGCGATACCCACGACCGCGCGCTGGCCATCGACACGGAGAACATGACGGTTGACCTGCTCTTCGTACGCGGATTCGCCAACGGCCAGCCCATCCTCTATCTCAGCTTCGAGTCCTCGGACGCCTTCACGGCCGACCTCGAGCGCAGCACGTTCGTTCCGGCGCTGATCGATGCGCCGTTCGCGAACGGCGGCGGAGAACCGGAGTCCGCGAGGGCCTCGATTTTCACCTTCGTCAACGCCAAGTCGGGGCTCGAGGATAATCCGCCCGCCCGTGGAGCGGCGGCCGGCAAAGGGCGCAACCAGGGATTGACCCACGCGATGACGGCCGGGCTGCCGGGCCTCGATGCGGCGGTTGCGAACCCCGAGGTGCTGGAGGTGTTTCGGTCCGGCGCAGATGTCAGCAACATCTTCGACATCTTCCCCACGAACGTCAGAGCGGTCGATCGCGAGGAGTACAGCCCGCTCTGGGATCTCCAGGTTGGGGTCTATAGCCCGGACGCTGTCGCCAAGGGGCTCAACGGACTGAAGACGGACGCCAACGTGGTCCGTAGCTTGGCCGCTCGGGGCTTGATCACAGGGCCCGGTGAGCAGCCGCTCGGGTCGGCGAACGTCCTGATCAACTGTCCGGCGCTCGGGTTCCTCGAATCCCCGCCGGAGGGCCCGCGGACCGCGGTCCCAGGAGTCACGCCGTGACGAGAACGAGAGACACCCGACCCACCATCCGTCCGCACGGAAAGAGGAGCTGAGCCATGCTCGAGCCGAGGACCAACCTGCCCAACCGTGACGGTGAGCCGGCAATGGAGCAGCTCGCCCGCGATCCCTCGTCACGCAAACGCTTTCTGAGCGCCGTCGGAGGCGCGGGGGCGGCGACCGTGTTCGCCGGCCTGCTCGCCGCCTGCGGCCAGAACGGCGGCGGCGAGGGCGAGCGAGTCGGCGACACCGGCTCGGTTGGAGCCGGCTCGGGAGGTCCCACCGGGGGGGCCGCCGCGACGAGGCAGAAGAACCCGGACCCCAAGATGGGCACGAGCGACCTCGAGATCCTCAACTACGCTCTTTCGCTTGAGTATCTCGAGAACGCCTTCTACGCGAGGGTCCTGGAGAGTGATTTGTTCACTGGGAGCGATCTCGAGATGATCAAGGGGTTCGCTCAGAACGAACGGGAGCACCTGGAGGCAATCAAGGCAACGGTCCAGAAGATGGGTGGCGAGCCGGCCGCCGAACCCAAGACCAAGTTCCCACTCGGAAAGCCGACGAGCGTTCTGACGCTGGCGGCGACGCTCGAGAACGCTGGCGCCGCCGCGTACCTGGGCCAGGCCAACCGAATTCGTAGCAAGGAGGTCCTCGCGGCGGCCCTCTCGATCCATACGGTCGAGGCCCGCCACGCGGCCGCGCTGAATGCGCTGCTTGGCCTCGCGCCGGAGCCTGAAGGCGCATTCGCGGTGCCCGCTCCGATGGAAGAGGTGCTGGCTAGCGTCCAGCAGTTCATCGTCACTCCCACGCCCTGATGTCTGCCCGGTTGAAAGGAAGAGCTATGCACCACACAACCCCCGCCGTCCCCACGCTGAGCGCCACCGAGGTACACGGCGTCACTCGCAGTGCCTTCATCCTACGCGGCACCCTTGCCGTGGCTGGGCTCTACGGGGCCGGCGCGGTCGGACCCTTTGTAAGCCGGTCGCTGGCCCAGGACGGAGGCGCGAACGGCGACGTCGAGATCCTCAACTTCGCGCTTACGCTCGAGTATCTGGAAGCCGAGTTCTATCGTCGTGCCCTGGACCTCGATCTGAGTGCGGAGGTCAAGGCGCTCGCGGGTACGCTCGGCGCGCACGAGGCCGCGCACGTCTCCGCGCTCACCGAAACGATCGAGGCGCTCGACGGTACTCCCGCCAAGGAACCCAAGTTCTCGTTCCCGATCAAGGACGAGGCTTCTTTCCTCGAGCTCGCCCAGACACTCGAAGACACCGGGGTCTCCGCCTACAACGGTGCGGCCCCCGCGATCAGCTCGCCAGAGGTGCTGGCTGCAGCGGGCTCGATCGTTCAGATCGAAGCCCGGCATGCCGCCGACATCCGCAGAGCTCGGGGGGAGCCCCAGGCACCGGAGCCGTTCGACAAGGCGCTCGAGATGCCGGACGTGCTCAAGGCCGTCAAGCCGTTCGTCCGGGCGTAGCGGCTAGTAGTGGACGTGGGCGAAACCGTTCGCTGCTCGCGGCACGGTGAGCAAGAGGCGGCCTTCGTTTGTCGACATCTCGCCGACGGCTCCGGCAGAGGCTGGGCCCCCGCCGAGGAGATCGGCCCCAAGCGCCCGGATGCCTGGTGTCTGCGGTGCAACTCGGAATGGCGGGCACTTGGGGGCTGGACGGACGTCTTCGCGCGGCGAGTCGGTATCCGCGCGCTGTGCGGCGGCTGTTACGACGAGTTGCGTGCACGGCACAGCAAGACAGGGGAGCTTTGGGGCCACCGGTTACCTGGCACGCGCCGGGGGACCGGCGTCGGGTCACTCGACCCTTCGAGGCCGCCGACCGAGGATCCGTTGCGGCACACTACGAGCTGATCCGGAGGCAGTGTGCGATAGGAATGCACGCATGGCTCTGGCGTCCGGGACCGACTACGGCGATCGACTCCCCGATCCCGCATGATCGGTCGTCAGCCGCACGAGATCTGGCAGGACAGCCTCGAGGACGGGCAGCATCGCCTGGCCCGGCCCGCTTCCGTCCTGGCCGCGACCGGTCTGCTCGGCGGCTTTCATGTGACGCTCGGCCTGCTGGCCTTGGTCGTCACTACGGGGGCGCTCACCGCCGTCATGCCGCCGGGCACCGCACACGTGCTCGCATCGCTGACGTTCGGGATCGGCCTCGTCTTCATCACCCTCGGCCGATCAGAGCTCTTCACAGAGAACTTCCTCATCCCCGTCGCCGCCGTGGCGTTCGGCCACAGCTCCAAGCGAGCCGTCGCGCGCCTGTGGGCGATCACACTGGTGCTGAATCTGCTGGGGATCGCGATCTTCGCGGCGATCATCACCTACCCGGGTGTGCTCGACCGTGACGCGCTGGTCGCGGCGGGCGAGCTGGCTGACACCCTGACTCAGCGGGATCTCGTGGCGGCAGGCCTCAGCGCCGTGCTCGCCGGAGCGATCATCACCCTTTTCACCTGGCTCGCCGAGGCCGCTGAGAGCGATCTCACGAGGCTGTTCGTCGCCCTGGTGATCGGCTTCGTCCTACTCGCTCCGAGCACGAACCACTCGGTGGTTGGATTCGGCGAGGTCCTGCTCGGGATGCTTTCGGGGACGTCGAGCGCGGACGGGCTGGACCTGCTGCGCAACACCACGGTCGCCGTCGTGGGCAACCTGTTCGGTGGCGTTGTTCTCGTCGCCTTCGTCCGCAGCGTCCAGGCTCAGGCGACGCGTGACGCCGGCCGAGGTCAAGACGACGGGTCAGATCGGGATGGAGGCTAGTCCGTCGATCGGCATCAAGACACGGTTGTGACCATCTATGGCCGCTTCGCGCGATGGGTGGTGGCGAACCGCTCGTCGGAACCCGAGGACCGCGAGCACCCTGAGCACGGTGGGGACCCCGGCGAGTGCGCCGGTAAGGACTCGCGCCAGGAGCGCAGGCCCGGGCCGCCCATCCGATCTGGTGGTGACCCAGTGCTGGAGCGACGATTCCAGGTCCATCGAAGCCGTGCTGCCGTTACCCAGGAACGCGACTACCAGTTCTGGAGGCGGAAGATGATTCCCGAAAATGCGGGGACGTTCGTCCACAGGGCTTGACGTGGCGCAGGGCGGCGCTAAGGTCGTAGACAGGTTTCGGCGCAAGCTGAGACACGGACAGCGCCTCAGAGCTTCGGCCCTGGGGCGTTCGTCGTTGTGGGGCGTAACGGGCACCCATGGATCCGCAGATCCCGATAACTGATCGACGCTGTGAGCTGCTGCGGGCCCGCGAGGACCATTGTTGACACAGCATTGAGCCCTCGCTTGGAACCCGTACTGCGAGGTACCCTAGGTGTCAAGCCGCCATCACGGCGGCTGCTCTACAGACGGGAAACGTATGCATCTCATGAACTTGGCCCTACCGCAAGGGGTCGCAGCTCGAGTCAGCGTGCCTGCGCTCATGGCGGCTCTACTTCTAACGGCTGTCGCCGCGGTGCCCGGTGAGGCGAAGCCACAGACGTCGCCGCCCCCAACTACCGGACCCCTCTGCCGTGGAGAAGCCGCGACAATCGTCGGCACCCCCGGATCGGATTCGCTCACCGGCACGGACAGGAAGGACGTCATCGCGGCCGGTGGCGGTGATGACGTGGTCAGCGCCGGCGCCGGCAACGACCTGGTCTGCGGCGCCGGCGGCAACGACCTGCTTCGCGGCGACGACGGCAACGATGTGATCTACGGGGACCGTGGGCGAGACAAGCTCCGCGGCGGTGCCGGCAACGATTCTTTGCGCGGCCGTCGTGGCACCGACTCCTGTAAGGGAGGAGCAGGTACCGACGACCTCTCCTTCTCCTGCGAGAACGAGGGCGCCTAGCCAGCCTCCGTCTGAGACCGGAATGTGAACGGGGCCCTGATTGGGGCCCCGTTCATCGTCCAGCCCTCTTGGCCGATGAGCGACTGACCCGCTCGACCTATCCCGAATGGTCTTCCAGAACCTACTTCTTCACCACCAGGCCAGCGGTGGTAGCTCACCCAGAATTATCAGGCAGCTTGGTCTTCCCCCGTCCCGGTGGGTGGCCACCCGACTTGGGTTGGGGATCGGAGTAAAGTCGGTCGCAGGGAGCGGTCGCCGAGGCGCTGGACCTCCCCCGCCCCGGTGGACAGTTTCGGATTAGGGGATGAGGGCTTCAACTAGATCATCTTTCTGGATCAGGTCCGTGTCCAGGGTCTTGCCAGCGGAGAGCTCTTCGAAGCGCTCCGGCGA
>JACCVG010000246.1 GCA_013698335.1 Thermoleophilaceae bacterium | reverse complement strand
GGACAGCTGCGTCCTGGCCCCCGCCGGGGCGCGCGCGGACCTCCCCGACGGGCTGACGCTCCCGCTCGGGCCCCGGCTGCCGCTGGCGCCGGACGCGGCGAGCGGTTCCTCACCAGGGCTCGCTTTCCCGATCGGGGCATTCATCCCGAACGAGCAAAAAGCAGGCGAAGGCGTCTGCGACGCCGCCTTCCCCGCGATCTCCTCGGTGAGAACGCAGGCCGGAGGGCCGTTCGCCGATGACAAGATCAAGTGCCGCCGCAAGCCGGTCGACCCGGGCGACTACGGCGGCGCATTGACGGACGTCCGGATCCAAGAGTTGCAAGCGATCTTCCGGGACGGCGTCTGCGACTGGTCCAAGCCGGCCGTCGGCGACGTCGAGCGCAGCATCGTCTGGCCCTCGCTCGGAGACGGCCGCGGGAACGACCGTCCCTCAACGCTGCGCTGGCGCGCGGCGAGCTCCGGCTGAGACGCTAGAGGGCCGGGACCCAGCCGGCCGGGTAGGCCCCGGCCGGGATCGCACCCGGGTAATCGGGGAACCAGCTGCGCGCGATGCGCTCCGCCGGACGGCCCTCGATCAGCGGCAGGAGATCGCCGACCGTCAGCAGCACTAGCACCGTCGCGCCGATCTGGAGGTCGGCCGCCGTCGGCTGCTCTCCACCGACAATCCCCGCCCCGGCCAGAGCGTCGATGTAGTCGATCTTCGCGGGGAGCCCGGCGAGATCCTCGGCCAGCCGTTCGGCGGTGATGCCGTGATAGCGCCACGCGCCTCGCGCGTAGGTGATCGCGAAGTCGACGCCCGGCGGATCGAGCGCCCCGGCGCCGCCGAAGCTGCCCATCGCCTCGGGACGGAAGTGCATCGCGCCGAAGGGCAGCCTCCGACCCAGATCCTGGAACTCGCGGTCGCCCCACAGCTCGGCCTCGCGAACCTCGCTCGCGATCAGGTCGGGGTAGAGCGGCGGGTCGGGAGCGATCTGCTCGAGCCGCTCGAGAATCGCAACCGAGCCGTGCACCGGCTCATCTCCGAGGAGGATTCCGGGCACCGTGCGCTTGCCCGCTCCGTAGATTGCCTCGATCTGCTCGTTGTGCTCGCCACCCACGAGTACGTTGCGCTCGTAGGCGAGCCCCTTGTGCTCGAGCGCCGCGATCACCGTCAGACACGGATGCGAGGGCGGGAGCATGTGCAGGACGATCGTCGGCTGATCTGACACGCGCGAGACCTTACTCGGCACCGAAGCAGACGCGACATGGTCGTAACGCTGAACCGGCCGCTCAGCCGAGGCGACCGGGACGACCGTCAGCATCGCGACGACAGCTGCGCGAGGGGGCCTCTCCCGATCACGGCAGGGACGGTAGCCGTGCGATTCGCATGCCGCGTTGCTCAGACCACGACCAAGGAGACAGCAATGGACCTCATATTCGAAATCGGCCGGATCATGTTCGCGCTGCTCTTCATCGGCGGCGGGATTGGCCATTTTCAGGATCGAGCCGCGATGGTCGCCTACGGGAAGACGAGGGGCGCGCCCGTACCCGAACTGGTCGTCCCACTGACGGGTGTCGTGATCATCGCCGGCGGTCTGGGAGTGATGCTCGGCGTTTTCCCGGACCTCGCTGCCCTGGCACTCGCCTTCTTCCTGCTCCCCACCGCCTTCATCATGCACGCCTTCTGGACGATCAGCGACCCGAAGGAGAAGATGTTCGAACGGGCTCAGTTCATGAAGAACATCGCGCTCTGCGGCGGCGCACTCGTGCTGTTCTGGGTGTTCGTGACGGCGGGCGACCGCACTCCGTACACGATTACGGGCCCCCTCCTCTGAGGCGGCTGACCAGATGACGGCCGACGCGCGCCCCGCCTTTGTCTATCTCCTGCGCTGCGGTGACGCCAGCCTGTACTGCGGCTGGACCTTCGATCCCCCGCGGCGGCTCGCCGCTCACGCCGCGGGTCGCGGGGGGCGCTACACGCGCGGGCGCGGCCCGTTCGAGTTCGCTGCGCTCTTCGAATTCCCCGACGAGCGCAGCGCGCGCAGCGAGGAGGTCCGGATCAAAACGCTGCGCAGGGAGG
>JACCVG010000238.1 GCA_013698335.1 Thermoleophilaceae bacterium | reverse complement strand
ACACTCCGAACGCGAACGCGACCGGCGCATCCGACCAGCCTCCCGATGGCAAGCGGTCCGGTGGCGGCCGGAAGCCG
Organism: Thermoleophilaceae bacterium; assembly: GCA_013698335.1. Lineage (GTDB taxonomy): Bacteria > Actinomycetota > Thermoleophilia > Solirubrobacterales > Thermoleophilaceae > JACCVG01. The sequence continues at coordinate 3,467 of JACCVG010000238.1, read as the reverse complement.
ACCGCGAAGGACAAGCGCGTCGAGCGGGCTGCCGGCAACGCGAAGGCCAGGCGCCCCGGCCAAGGTCCGGCGCCGGCCGAGCAGAAGCAGGCGGCGCTCGAGGACTCCTCGGTCGAGGGTCAGGCGCAGGCGGAGGCGGCCAAGGCCGCCGGTGCCGACTTCCCGGTCTGTTACCCGGCGCTGCGCACGACCGGCTCGATCTTCGCCGAGGCCGAGCCGCGCGTCTACAAGATCGGCGTCGGGGATCCCGGCGCCGCGGATCGCGAGCGGTTCTCGGCCTATCGGATGGTCATCAAGCGGGGCGGGATCGGCGAGTTCTACGGAATCCAGGGAACGACCTGGCAGGACGTCCGGGGCGATCCATCGAACCCGCCGATCCTCGGTGACCCGACCAAGGAGACAACGGTCAACGGGCGCAAGTTCGAGGTCCACTACGACGGCGATCGCGTTCGGCTCGTCGCTTGGCGCAACTCGGACGGGGTCTACTGGCTCGCCAACACCCTGCTCCAGACGCTGTCGGCCAAGGAGATGCTCAAGATCGCCGGCAGTACCCGCTGTCTGTAGGCTGCACCGCCGATGTCCGCGCAAGAACCGATTGGGGTTATCGGCGCCGGCTGGGTCGGTCTCGTCACGGCCACCTGCTTCGCCGAACTCGGCCACGAGGTGCACTGCCGTGACATCGTCGCCGAGAAGGTCGAGACACTGCGCAACGGACGGGTCCCGATCCACGAGCCGGGGCTCAACGAGCTGATCGAGCGCAACCGCGAGCGGCTCCACTTCACGACCGAGATGGGCGACGTTCTGTCCAACGCCCACCTGCTCTTCTGCTGCGTCGACACCCCCCCGACCTACTCCGGGGACGCTGATCTCTCACGGGTCGAGACGGTCGTCTCCGAGATCGGCGACTCGACCGACCACGCGATCGTGATGAAGAGCACCGTGCCCGTCGGCACCGGTCGCGCGATCACGCGCGAGCGAGAGGGGTTCGGCTACATCTCGAACCCGGAGTTCCTCAAGGAGGGAACCGCCGTCGAGGACTTCATGCACCCCGACCGCGTTGTCGTCGGCGCGAGTGCCGAGTCTCAGGGTTTCGCCGATCGGGTGGCGGCGCTCTACGAGCCGCTTGGCGGCGCGATCGTGCGCACGGACGTCGCGAGCGCCGAGATGATCAAACTCGCCTCGAACGCCTTCCTCGCGACCAAGATCTCGTTCATCAACGAGATCGCCAACGTCTCCGAGGAGTTGGGCGCCGACGTCAGCGAAGTCGCGCGTGGGATGGGTCTCGACTCTCGCATCGGACCGCAGTTCCTGCGCGCGGGGATCGGTTATGGCGGCTCCTGTTTCCCCAAGGACGTCTCGGCCCTCAAGCAGCTCGCGGGCAACTCCGGCTACCACTTCCAGCTACTGACAGCCGTGATCGAGGTCAACGAGCTCCAGAAGCGGCGCACGATCGGGAAGCTCCAGAAGCACCTTGGCTCGCTCGTCAACAAGGAGATCGCGTTGCTCGGGGTCGCGTTCAAGCCCGACACCGATGACGTCCGCGAAGCCCCGGCGCTCGTGCTCGCCGCTCGCCTTCAGGGGGAAGGGGCGCACGTCCGCGTCTATGACCCGATCGCGCTCGAGCGCGCGCGCGAGATGCTGACCGGCTCGACGATCTGCGATTCGGCGCTCGAAGCTGTCGACGGAGCCGACGCCGTCGTGCTCGTGACCGAGTGGTCCGAGTTCCGGGATCTCGACTGGGATCTGGTCCGGGAACGGATGGCAAACCCGGTCGTCCTCGACGGGCGCAACTTTCTCGACGCGGACGCGCTGCGCGCAGCGGGCTTCACGTACGAGGGCGTCGGTCGCTAGCCGATTCGGATGCAAGCGCTGATCCTCGCCGGGGGAGAAGGCACGCGGCTGCGTCCGCTGACCACTTCGGTCCCGAAGCCCGTCATCCCGCTCGCCGGTCGGCCGTTCCTAACCTTCATGATCGACTGGCTCGCCTCGCACGGCGTCGATCAGGTGATCCTCTCGTGCGGGTTCCTCGCCGAGGGCGTCGAGGCCGTCCTGGGAGAGCGCCACGGTGATGTCGCTCTGCGCTATGTGAACGAGCGCGAGCCGCTCGGGACCGGGGGGCCGGTCAAGCTCGCCGAAGGTGAGGGACTGCTGGAGGACCGTTTCCTGGTCCTCAACGGTGACGTGCTGACCGATATCGACGTCGGTGCCGAGCTCGCCCTGCACGAGCGCAGCGGCGCGCGCGTCACGCTCGCGCTCGCCGAGGTCGAGGAGACCGCGAGCTACGGGGTGGTGCCGACGGCCGCCGACGGTCAGGTCGAGGCGTTCCTCGAGAAGCAGGAGGGCCCGGTCCCGACCAATCGGATCAATGCCGGCTGCTACATCGTCGAGCGGGAGGCCCTGTCGCTGATCGATGCCGGTCGTCCGGCCTCGCTCGAGCGCGACCTCTTCCCGCGGCTCGTCGGAGACGGCCTCTACGGCTACCTCGCCGACGGTTACTGGATGGACATCGGCACCCCAGAGCGCTACCTCCAGGGCACCTGGGACCTGCTCGCCGGCGACCCCCCGTCCGACCTTCCGGCCCGCGACGAGAGCGGGTCACTCGTCTACGAGCCGACGATCACCGCGGGTGCTCAGATCGGACCGCAGGCGGTCATCGGCCCGCACTGCTCGGTCGGCTCCGACGCCCGGATCGAGCGCAGCGTCCTGCACTCCGACGTCAGCGTCGGGCCGGACGCCGTCGTCCTCGAGAGCGTGCTGGCGACGGGCGTCCGCGTCGGGCAGGGCGCCCGCATCGAGGCCCAGACGATCGTCGGCCAGGGGGCGCGGATCGGCCCGGGAGCCCAGCTGCCGCCCGGCTCGCGAATCGAGCCCGGGGCGGAGGTCGACTGATCGTGGGCGAGCTGACGCGTGCGGCGATCGACGCGCTCGACTCCGGCACCGCGCTAACCGACACGCTCGGGATGGACCACCAGATCGGCGATGCGCTCTGGCGCGCCGACGCGGCCCAGATCGCCACCGTTGAACGCCGCGACGGGCTTGTCATCTGCGCGATGGGCGGCTCGGCGATCGGCGCCGACCTTGCATTTGCCGCGATCGGAGCCCGCGCGAGGAGGCCGCTCACGATTGTGCGCGGCTACGAGCCGCCCTCCTGGATCGGCCCGGAAACCTTCGTCCTTGCTCAGAGCTACTCCGGCAACACCGAGGAGACGCTCGCCTGCTTCGAGGCGGCCGGGCAGGCCGGAGCGACGCGCGCGGTCCTGACGACCGGCGGTGCCCTCGCCGAACTGGCCCGCGCCCAAGGCGTTCCGGTGATCGGCGCCCCGTCCGGGTTCCAGCCCCGTTCGGCGGTCGCCTACGGCGTCGTCGGAGCGCTCGTCTGCGCCGATCTGTGCGCGGCGGCGCCCTCGCTGCGCGACGAGGTGGACGCTGCCGCTCGCACGCTCACGCAGCTCGCTACGGAGTGGGGC
>JACCVG010000230.1 GCA_013698335.1 Thermoleophilaceae bacterium | reverse complement strand
GCCCGCGATCGCGCCGTTGCCGACCATGCCGATGTCGAGCGACTTGGTCTTCAGGTAGATCGTCAGCGACGCGCCGATGACTCCTGCGGCCGCAGCGAGGTTCGTCACCAGGATCACGTAGGCGAACCGGTCGCCTCCGATACCCAGCGTCGAGCCCCCGTTGAAGCCGAACCAGCCGAGCCAGAGGATCAGCATGCCGAGGCCGACGATCGGCATCGAGTGCCCCGGGATCGCCCGTGCCTTGCCGTCAGGCCCGTACTTGCCGACGCGCGGCCCCAGGTGGAGCAGAGCAGCCAGCGCGCCCGCGGCGCCGATCAGGTGGACCACCGTCGAACCGGCGAAGTCCTGCATGCCCGGCAACCCGAGGAAGCCGACCTGGAGGAAGCCGCCACCGAAGATCCAGTGCGATCCGAGCGGGTAGATCACGGAGCTGAAGATCACGGCGTAAATCACGTACGCGCTGAACTTCAGGCGCTCTAGCGTCGTGCCCCAGACGATCGCAAGGGAAACAGCGCAGAACGTGAACTGGAAGAACAGCAGCGCAGCCGGGCTGATCGGATAGCCCTCGAGCAGCGGGATCTGACCGGCGGCGTCCGCCGGAGTCATGCTGACGTCGAGGAAGAACCCGTTCAGTCCGAGGATCTCGTTGCCGGCGCCGAACGCCACCGCGAACCCGACCGCCCAGTAACAGAGCGCCGCGATCGAGTAGTTGGTCAGGATCTTCGCGACCCCGGCACCCGCGTTCTTGGCCCGCGAGAAACCGATCTCGAGGAATGCGAATCCCGCCTGCATGAACATCACCAGGACCCCGGCGACGATCACCCAGAGCGTGTTGATCGATTCCTCGATTGGTGGCTCGGGAACCTGCGCGAACGCTGCGCCGGGTAGGAGCAACAGTGCCCCGAGACCCAGCGGAGCCGCGCTAAGCAGTCTGCGTCTCATCTGATTATCCCTTCTTCAGCGCGGCCCCTTTGGCGCTAGCGCGCTGAGAGTCCACGCAGTGGTTGCGTGACATCACACGCTAGAAACGGAGCCTCGGAGGGTCTTTGGACGGTTGTCGAAAATCTGGGTCGCACCGTTTGTCCGCACGGTCGAACGGGCGCCCTCCGAATCGGGACCGCCGGTCCAGGCCGGGACCCTGAACGCCGCCGCGAACCGCTAGCCCTTCGCGGCGGCGAGCAGCTCGTCCCACCTCGCTAGTTTCGCCCGCGGTCGTCCGTCCGGCTCGCCGGCGGCCTTCTCGGCCGCGTCGATCCGCTGCCAGCCCTCATAGGTGACGAGATCGGGGACGCGCTCCAGCAGCCAGGCCTCGGTCGAATCGCGATCGGTGTCGACCCGCTCGGGCAGGTCGCCCTCGGCGAGGTCCTCGAGGATCAGGCCGACCGTCTCCTGCGCGTCGCGCTTGTTGGTGCCGATCACGCCGCTCGGCCCGCGCTTGATCCATCCGGCGACATAAAGACCGGGAATCTTCTTCTCGGTCGCCGGATCGATGACCGCGCCGCCATTGTTGGGGATCGTCCCGTGCTGCTCGTCGAAGGGAACCCCCTCGATCGGCACGCCCTTGTAGCCGATCGAGCGCAGCACGAGTCCGCACTCGATGGTCTCGCGATCGGTCGTCTGGCGCGAGCGGATGGCGCCGTCGGCGTCTCGGTGCAGCTCGTTGCGCGCCACGACGATCCCTTCGACCCGGTCGCTGCCGAGGATCTCCACCGGTGAGCGCAGGAACCGCAGCGTAATCTGCTTGTCGCGCATACGTTCCTGCTTGGCGGCATAGTCGGCGACGATCTCGACGTTCCGTCGCCGCGTCTTGTCGAGCATCCCCCCGTCGAGCGCCTTCTGGCTGAGCGGGTCGAGCTTTGCGTCCTCGGGATCGACGTTGACATCGGCGATCGTCAGCGCCTCGAGCTCCAGCACCTCGGGGTTGGTGTAGGCCGCCTGGGCCGGACCGCGCCGGCCGAGGATCACGACCTCGCGGATCGGATTGTCGGCGAGCGCCTCGAGCGCGTGGTCGGCGATGTCCGTCTTCGCGATCTGCTCGCGTGAGACCGAGAGCATGCGCGCGACGTCCATCGCGACGTTGCCATTGCCGATCACGACGGCGCGCTCGCAATCGAGATCGAACTCGCGGTCGCAGTAGTCGGGGTGGCCGTTGTACCAAGCGACGAAGTCCGTCGCCGAGTGGCTGCCCGGGAGGTCTTCGCCCGGGATGCCCATTTGACGATCGACCCGCGCCCCGAACGTGTAAAGGATGACGTGGTAGCGCTCGGCGAGCTCGGCGTGGTGGATGTCCTCACCGATCGTCACGTTGCCGAAGAACCGGAAACGCTCGTCTTCGGCGCTCTTCTCGTAGACCTTGATGACGTTCTTGATCTTCGGATGATCGGGCGCAACGCCGGCGCGGACCAGGCCGAACGGCGTCGGTAGGCGGTCGTAGAGGTCGACCTCCACCTTGCGGTCGGGATCCTTCAGCAGGTCGCCGACGGCGTAGAAGCCCGATGGGCCCGAGCCGACGATCGCCACCCGCAGCGGCTGTTGCTCTGTTCCGATCCGGCTGATCTCACCGTTCTACCTGACCGCGTCAGGCGGCGCCGCCCAGGCGTAGGCGCCCGCGAACACGACCCAGACCGCGCCGATCACGAAGATCCGCGGCCCCGAGTCGTTTGCCACCGATCCGAAGACGATCGCCGCGAGCGAGCCGTAGACCCCGGCCGCGAAGGCGCGCGCGGCGAGCTCACCGCGCGTGGCGAGCAGCGGCGCGAGCAATTCGCGGCGCTTCCAGATCCCCGCTGCGACGATCACCCCGAAGACCGCGACGATGATCGGCGTCGCGCCGCTCAACCCGATCGCGTACGCGAGCTCGAGCCTCCGCGAGGCGATGTCGATCAGCTCGGCCGGGCCGCTGGCCTCGAGCACGAAGCGACTGAAGTGGGAGCTGCCGCCCGTCACCAAGTCGATCGCAACGAGACCCGCCAGCGCGAGCAGCGGAGCGAGCAGCGCGAGCACGAGCACGCGCAGTCCCGGTCGGCCCGGGAGCGAGGCGAGCACCGCAACCG
>JACCVG010000219.1 GCA_013698335.1 Thermoleophilaceae bacterium | reverse complement strand
GGTCGTCGTTGCCGTCTGGCACGGCCTCGCGTCACTCGACGAGATCGACGATCTGGTCCTGGCCTCCCCGGCGGAGGCGCTCGAGGCGTTCGGCGAGGACCGTGACCTGCTCCTGTCGAACGCACAGATCACACTTGTCGAAGTCGTTCTCGGCCTGCTGATCGCGCTACCGATCGGAGTCGGAAGCGCCGTCGCGATGCACCTCTGGCGCCCGCTGCGCGAGGCGGCCTACCCCGTGATGGTCGCCTCCCAGGCGATCCCGATCGTTGTCCTCGCGCCGCTCTTCGTGCTCGCGTTCGACTACGGCATCGGACCGAAGCTGGCGATCGTCGCGTTGATCAGCTTCTTCCCGCTGTCCGTCAACACGCTCGACGGCCTGCGAGCGAGCGACCCTGCGCTGCTGCGACTGATGCGCAGCATGGGCGCGGGTCGGATCACGACCCTGCGCAAGGTCGAGTTGCCGGGTGCGCTTCCGTCGCTGTTCAGCGGGCTCAAGGTGGCGGCCAGCGTGTCGGTGATCGGCGCCGTGTTCGGCGAGTGGGCCGGTGCTGACTCGGGCCTCGGCAGGCTCGTGCTGCTCGCCAACAACCAGTTGCAGACCCCGCGCGTCTACGCGGGCGTACTGATCCTGACGCTGATGGCCGTTGCTCTCTTCGCGCTCGTCGCGCTGCTCGAGCGGTGGCTGATCCCCTGGAATCGAACGGAGGAAACGAGATGAAGAAGACGTTCTGCGCGATCGTGGCAGCTGCGGCCCTGGCCGGATGCGGAGGTGGCGATCCGGGGTCGCCCGGTGATCTCTCGCTGATGCTCGACTACTTCCCGAACGCCGACCACGCGGGGATCTACGCGGCGCAAGGCGGCGGGCATTTCGCCGACGCGGGCCTCGAGGTGACGATCCGCCAGCCCTCGGACCCGGCGGCGCCGATCCGCCAGGTCGCGGCCGGGCGCGTCGACCTCGCGATCTCCTATGAGCCCGAGGTGCGCCGGGCGCGTGACGAGGGGCTGCCGGTCACCTCGATCGCCGCGATCGTCGGCGAGCCGCTGACCTCGCTGATCTCACTCCCCGAGGGCGGGGTGGAGACCCCCGCAGACCTCGAGGGCAAGACCGTCGGGACTGCCGGCATCGACTACCAGTCGGCGTTCCTCGAGGCGATCCTCGAGGCGGCCGAGGTCGACCCGGTGAGCGTCCGCGAGCGCAACCTCGGCTTCAACCTCGTTCCCGGCCTGCTGACCGAGAAGGCTGACGCCGTGCTCGGGGCGTTCTGGAACTACGAGGGCACCGACCTCGAGCTGCGCGGCCGCAACCCGCGCGTGATCCGGATCGAGGAGGCGGGAGTCCCGAGCTACGACGAGCTGGTGCTGGTCGCAAACTCCGATCGCCTCGAGGAGGATCCTGAGCCGCTGCGGAAGTTCGTCGCCGCGCTCGCGGAGGGAACCGCCGATTTAGCGGCTGACCCCGAAGCCGCTGTCGAGCCCCTGCTCGAGGCCAACCCCGACCTCGATCCCGAGCTCCAACGAGCCGTCGTCGAGAAGACCCTGCCGCTCTTTCTCCCCCCCGAAGGGCGCCCCTACGGCTGGCAGATCCCGGCCGAGCGCGAGGCCTTCGCCGACTTCATGCTCAAAGCCGGCCTGCTCGAGAACGAGGCCGACGGGGCGTCGTACACGAACGACCTGCTGCCGGAGGGGGGCGCCGCGGACTCCTGAACTCCCTAGACCACGCAATCAAGAGGAGGTCGAGAGCGCTGACCGATACACACACACTCGAGGAGTTTCTAGCCGCCTTCAATGCTCACGATGTAGAGGCCATCATGCAGTTCTTCACCGAAGACTGCGTGTTCGAGGCGCCGCGAGGGCCGGACCCGTGGGGAAGGCGCCTGACCGGCAAAGCGGAAGTTCGGACCGGCATCGAGGCCCGTTTTGCAGGCATTCCGGACGTTCACTACGGAAGGGATCGTCACTGGGTATGCGGAGACCGTGGGGTTTCGGAGTGGACGATCACCGGCACCGACACTTCGGGAGCGAAGGTCGAGGTCCAGGGCTGTGACCTGCTCGAACTACGGGACGGGAAGATCGTCCACAAAGACTCGTACTGGAAGATCGTCGAGCAGGTCTGACCGAAAATCAGCCCCTACGTGGTGCGTTCCTACCGGTCCTCTTCGATCGGGATGCCACCATCGGCCGGGAACTCACGACCCGTGAGCGCTGCCGCCTCGAGCAGGCCGATCTGCCTCAGGAACGTATAGAGGTCGAAGTAGATGCGCTCGATGATGATCCCATCGCTCTTGGGCGCGAATATGAAATAGGCGGTCATGCGCACCCTGAAACTGCGGCCGGTCGGGGGGAAGCCGCGGATCGCGCCCTTCATCGTCCCGAGCAGGTAGAACTCGGTGACGACGCCTTCGTCGGTGTGCCAGAACACCGCGCCCTCATTTCGCTGATCCGGAAAGGCCGACCGCGTCTCGCGGTAGTAGCCGGCGACCTCCTCCGGCCCGTCGTAAACGTCGCCGGTCGGAATGATCTCGTAGCGCGGGTGGTCGAAGGTTTCCATTGTGATGTCGAACTGCTGGGCGTTCTCGGACTCCATGTGCTCGCGTACGACGGCGAGCCGGCGCTTGCGTAGGCGGCTCGCTCGGCGGCCCTTGCCGGCCAGCGCCTCCGCCGCAGGTAACCCCAGCAGTCCGGCGCCGGCCGCGCCAACCGCGATGAAGCCCTTCCGCGTCAGGTCATCCTGTCCGTCCGGTTCCGCCACGCTGAAGTCTTGCTCGTCGGTCATCCAGCCTCCCTTGTCGATCCGCCCGATCATCTCAGGACGACAGCCGTTTGTCACGAACTGATAGTCCGCAGACGAGCACGGTCGGTCGAGGGGACGCGACGGTGGAGGGTTCCCGGCCGGAGCGGTGAGCGACGGACGGGAGGTCTCCACCGGAGCAAAGCCCAAAGCAGCCCGCGCCGGAGCCCAGGTGCTAGAAGCGTCGCGCCTGAGCCCGCGGAGTCATCCGCGGTTGCGCGCCCAGCGCGTACAAACCGGCCAAAGCCGCAAACTCGCCGTAGGGCTCGAAGAACTCGCGCACCTCCTCGACGGTCGCCCGCCGACCGAGCCCCCCGAGGTGTCCGACGAGCCTGACGAACGCCAGGTCGCCGGCGGGAAGCTGGTCGTCGCGGCCCTGGCCGTGCACCGCGAGCCGCTCGAGCGTCCAGGGGCCGATCTCCGGGATCCGCTCGAGACGGGCCCAGGCGGACTCGTGCTCGCTCAGGTCGACCCGTCCTCGCTCGACCTCCCGCGCGCAACGGATCAGCGCTAGCGCGCGAGTGTGAGCCAGGTCGCAGGCCTCGAGCTCGGGGGCCGACCGGCTCGCCAAGCACTTGGGGGTAGGCGAATCGCGCAGGTCCTCGTCGAGCGAGCGGCCGTAGCGATAGACGAGCCGCCGCTGGATCGCGAACGCCCGCTCGGTCTCGATCAGCTGCTCGGTGATCGCCCAGGCGAGCGCCTCGAAGGGCAGCGGTGTGCGGCGCCAGCGCAACCACGGCCGGCGCCGGATCTCGGGCCCGATCAGCGGATCGAAGCGAAAGCGACGGCGGAAGGGAGCGAGGTCGTGGTCGAGCGAAAGCGCGAAGCGGATGCGATCGATGCCCCAAGCCGCTCCGACCGCCGAGCGCGAGCGCGAATTGATTCGGACCCGCCCACCAGTGATGCAGGCGTGGACGACGACCGGCTCCTCGCCGTGGTGAAGCAGCCGGACCACTCCCGGATCGCGGCGGCGGGCCAGCGCGTCGCGGCCGACTCCGGGGAGCCGGTAGTGGCCGATCGGCGTGAAATCGCGCTCGAGGATCTGGTCCGCGGGGCTCCGGCGCCCACGCGCCGGCTTGGCTGCGGGTGAGGCGAGCGCGGCTATCGGCGCAGCAGGTGGACATCGACGAGGAACGAGCGGCTCGCGACGACGTCCTTGCGGCCACCGCGACCTCGTCCCGCGAGCGATCGACGGCCGTTCTTCGGCCCGCGGCGCAGTACGCGGACGAGCACGAAGCTGACGACCCCGACCAGGAAACCTCCGGTCGCGGCGATCACGGCGGGCGCCAGCGCCACCCGCAGCGGGCGATCGAGCGCCGCCGGCGCCCCGATCACGCGGACCTCGCCGGTCTGGACGGGAACGGGAACGGGAAGGTTGTGGTCGCCGTCGGTCACGAACGAGCGATGTTACTCCGCGCCGGGGCGGCCTCCGCCCGACTCGCCCGCCAGGTCGACTGACGGCCTCCCCTCCCCCGGCCCGGCCGGCTCGGCGCCCTCCTCGAGCAGCTTCTCGTAGATCCGGTAGCGCTTGACCCAGGTGCTCCCGATCGCTTCCATCGCCTTGACCATCGGCGTGTTGTTCTCGAGGATCCAGCCCATCTCGCCACCCTTCTGCGGCTTGCGATCGGCGGTCTCGAAGTGCTCGGCATACAGCGCCGCGGCGATCCCCGTGTGCTGGAACTCGGGCTTGACCCCCAGGAAACCGACTCGCACGCGGGTCATCTTGCGCAGAGCGTGAAGGCCGCGCAGCCAGCCGAACGGGAGCAGCCGCCCCCGGACGGCGCTCAGCACCTGGTTGAAGTCTGGCACGGTCAGCGCGGCCGCCGCGATCTCGCCATCGGCGGTCTCGGCGAGCATCATCCAGTCGGCGTCGAGGATCAGCTTGCTCTGTTTGGCCTCGTGATACATCGCGCCCTCGCGCATCGGGGTGAAGCCCCAGTTGCGCGCCCAGGCGGCGTTGTAGACCTCGACGAAGCGCTGGGTCTCGGCTCGCAGGTCGCGCTTGTCCATCTTGCGGATCTTGATCCCGTGCTCACGCTCGATCTGCTCGGCGAGCTCGAAGATGACCGGGAAGACCTTCTCGCGGTCCTCGATCCAGATCTCGCCCATCAGCAGGTCGACGGCCTTGCCGAGACCGGCCGCTTCGATCAGCTCGGGGTAGTAGCGGTGGGTCCAGGGCTGGCGGATCAGGGCGTCACGGTCGTGGCCCTCGATCAGGATCCCGCACTCGTCGTTCATCGTGAAGTCCATCGGGCCGATCACGCGGTCACGACCGCGCTCGCGGAGCCAGCCCTCGGCGGCGGCGAACAACGCTCGCGCGGCCTCGGGATCCTCCGCGCATTCGAAGAAACCAAACAGGCCCCAACGGTTGTCCTGGAACTCGTTGAGGTCCTCGTCGATGTGTGCGCTGATCCGGCCGACCGGCTCCCCATCGCGGTAGGCGATGAAGTACTCGGCCTCGGCGTGCTCGAAGAACGGGTTCTTGCGCTTGTCGAGGAACTGCATCCGCTCGATGATCAAGGGAGGGACCCAGCTCGGCTCGTTACGATAGAGCGCGGCCGGGAGCTTCACGAACCGCTTCAGGTCGCTGCGTGACTCCACTGGACGGACCTCGACCGGCACGCGCGGCACCTTATCGACCGATCGCATGACGACCCGCATAGACCTCTTCGAACGGACTCGCGAGCACGACCGCTCCGAGCAGCTGCGTGCCGCCCGGGAGCAGGACATGCTCCCCTACTTCCGCGTCCTCGAGGGAGCAGCCGGGCCCGTCGTGCGGATGGAGGGATCCGATCGGATCATGCTCGGGTCCAACAACTACCTCGGCCTGACCGGGGATTCGCGCGTCACGGCCGCCGCCCGCGACGCCCTCGATACCTACGGAACCGCGGTCACCGGCTCGCGGTTCCTCAACGGCACGCTGCCGATCCACCTCGAGCTCGAGCGCGAGCTCGCCGAGTGGATGGGCACCGAGGACGCGATCGTCTTCACGGCCGGCTACCTCGCCAACGTCGGCTGCATCGGCACGCTGCTCGGCCCCGGCGACACGGTGATCTGCGACTCCGGCGACCATGCCTCGATCCTCGACGCCGTGACCCTCTCTCGCGCCCGCATCCGGCCCTTCCGCCACGGGCGGCTCGACAAACTCGAGCAGATGCTCGAGCGCTCGATCGACGACGGCGGCGGAACGCTCGTCGTCGTCGACGGGGTCTTCTCGATGGAGGGCGACCTGCCCGATCTACCCGAGGTCGCCCGCCTCAGCCGGGCCCACGGTGCGCGGCTGATGGTCGACGAGGCGCACGGCGTGGGCGTGCTGGGCGCACGGGGTGCCGGGGCGAGTGAGGCGTTCGGAGTCGAGGACCAGGTCGACCTCCGGATGGGCACCTTCTCCAAGTCGCTCGCCTCCTGCGGCGGCTTCATCGTCGGCCCGGCTGACGTGATCGACTTCCTGCGGATCCAGTCCCGGGCGTTCATGTTCACCGCCTCGGCAGTTCCGGCGGCGGTCGGCGCCGCTCTCGGCGCGCTGAAGATCATCCGCTCCTCCGAGGGTCCCGAGCTGCTCGAGCGGATGCTCGCCAACGCGCGCCATCTGCACCGCGGTCTCAGCGAGCTGGGCTTCGATGTCGTGGCGCCGACGACGATGCCCGACGGCTTCCAGCTGATCACCCCGATCATTCCGGTCGTGATCGGCGATGACTGGGAGGCCGTGACCTTCTGGAAGGCGCTCTACGACGCCGGCGTCTACACCAACGTAGCCCTCTACCCGGCGGTCCCGCGGGGCGGGGCGCTGCTCCGCACGAGCGTCATGGCGACGCACGAGCCGGCCCAGATCGACGGCGCGCTGGAGATCTTCGAGCGGCTCCGCGATGAGCTCAGCTTGTCCAAATCTGGACAAGCGGGGCCTGAACGAAAAGCCCGCTCTTAGCGGCTGGCTGGACTTTCAAACGGTTGACGACCGAGGGCGCCAGCGCATAACTTGGCGGCTCGCTCTCGGACCCGCCGTCGACACCGCGGGAGGCCAGCGAAGGGCCGTTGTTGGTGTCGACGATTTGGATGCGGAGGACCGAGGAAAAAGGAAAAGACAACGTCTCCGGGGGGAGCCTCAATGGGCGACATCGCCATGCCGGCCGCCGCGCCGCAACACCTGCGCGCGCTTGAACACGCAAACCGAGTACGCCTCGCACGGGCGGAGTTGAAACGCCAAATCGCGGCCGGTACCGCCGGCGTCGCCGAGACGGTGCTCGACCTGCCGTGGGAGGTCGAGAGCATGTCGATTTCAGAGCTGCTGATGAGCCAGCGGCGGTGGGGTCGTGCCCGCTGCCGGCGGCTGCTGCTCTCGATCGGGATCCCCGAGAACAAGCGGATCGGGACGATGACCGAGCGCCAGCGCGTGGCCTTGGCCGCGCTGATGACCGCGAAGGGAACGGGAGCCGACCGCGAGCGAGAGCTGGCGCTCGTCGCGGTATAGCCGCGGCCGCGGGGCGCCGGCGCTCAGCGGAAGCTGGCGCCCCCGGAGCGGCGCTGGAACGCCCGCCGAAACAGCGGCCAGGTCACACCGAAGACGACGACGCCGACCGCGGCGATCAAGAAGATCGGCAGCCCGGGCGCGATCTCACCGAGCAAGAGGCTCGTCCCGATCATCGTCGGAACGGCGCACGCGCCGGCGAGCATCGTGGTGTGGGAGCGGTAGCCCGCGTAGTGATCCCGGATCGCCATCTCGAGCCCAGCGAGCGACCCGAGCACCAGCCCTCCGACAAACGCCGTCTGTCCACGACTGGAGGTGATCCCGATTGCGAAACCCGCGACGCACAGGCCGATGCCGAGCAACACGACGAACTCGGTCAGCGGGAACGATCCCCAGGGTGC
>JACCVG010000199.1 GCA_013698335.1 Thermoleophilaceae bacterium | reverse complement strand
CCCCGCGGGCGCAGCGGTCGGACCTCCGCCCGGCGCTGCGGCTCGCGGCCGGTGGTGTCGGCCAGCTCGGACTCGAGCTCCTCGACGCGGCGCGAGAGCTCGCGGATCGCGTCGGCAACGGGGTCGGGGAGGTGCGCCCAGTCGGCATCAGGGCCGTGCGGCCGTTCGCCGTCGACGCGCACCGGATGCCCCGGGTTGCCGACGACCGTTGAATTCGAGGGGACATCGCTGATCACGACCGAGTTGGCCCCGATCTTGGAGCCACGGCCGATCCGGATCGGCCCGAGCAGCTTCGCCCCCGAACCGACGACGACGTCGTCCTCGACCGTCGGGTGGCGCTTGCCCCGCGCAAAACCCGTTCCACCGAGCGTGACGCCCTGGTAGAGCGTGACGTTGTTTCCGAGCTCGGCTGTCTCCCCGATGACGACGCCCGAGCCGTGATCGATGAACAGGCCCTCGCCAATCTGTGCCGCAGGATGGATCTCGACTCCCGTCAGGACACGAGAACCACTCATCAATACGTGCGGAACGACGGGGATGCCCGACTGGTGGAGGGCGTGCGCGATTCGGTGGGTCAGCAAGGCGTGGACGCCGCTGTAGGTGAGCAGGATCTCGAGGCGGCCGATTCCGCGCGCCGCGGGATCGCGGTCCTGCGCGGCGGTCAGGTCCTCGCGCAGCTCGCGTGTGACGCGCGTGAGAGTTCCCAGCCCGAACATCTCAGGATTGTGGCGTATCGCCCGGGTTGCTTCTGAGCGCTCCGCAATCGGCGCAATCCGGCCGCCGCGCGGTGGCAACTCGCAGCTGGGACATCGTCGTGCCCTCGAGCGTCAGGATCGTGTCGAGCAGCGGTTCGCCGACCCCGGTGAGAAGCTTGAGCGCCTCGAGCGCCTGGATCGAGGCGATGATTCCCGCGATCGGACCGAGGATCCCGGTCTCGGCGCAGCTGCGCGCGTCTACGGGAGCGGTGGGGAACGCGCAGCGGTAGCAGGCCGAGCGGCCGGGCACGACGCTCAGCACGAGACCCTCGAAGCCGGCGACGCCCCCCTCCACCAGCGGCACGCGCCCTGCGCAGCATCCCTTGTTGACGGCGTAGCGGGAGCTGGAGGAATCCGTGCAATCAACCACGACGGCGGCGGCGCCAACGATTGCCTCGGCGTTGGCGTCCTCCAGCCGGACCGGATAAGGCTCGGCCACGACATCGGGGTTGAGTGCGCCGACGCGGCGGGCGAGCAGGTCCGCCTTGCCCTGGCCGAGATCGGCGGTAGCGTAGAGCGGCTGGCGCGCGAGGTTCGAGAGCTCGACCACATCGTCGTCTACGATCCCGAGCCGACCGATCCCGGCGCCCGCGAGATAAGCCGCCACGATCGTGCCGAGCGCGCCGGCGCCGACGACGATTGCCGCGGCCGCGCCGACCGCCTCCTGCTCTCCGGCCCCCCATTCAGCGAGCACGAGCTGGCGCGCGTAGCGCTCGAGCTGTTCGTCGCTCAGCGTCACGATCTCAGCGCGGAACGAAGAACGGGGCGGACACGTAGCGCTCACCGGAGTCGGGGAGGATCACGACGATGTTGGCCCCGTGCGACTCGGGGCGCTCGGCGATCCGCAGGGCGGCTGCCAGCGCCGCACCGCAAGACATCCCGGCCAGCACTCCCTCCGTGCGGGTGATCCGCCAGGCGGTCTCGATCGCCTCCTCGTCGTCGATCGCGATGATTTCGTCAACAACCCGCCGGTCGAACACCGCCGGGACGAAGCCCGCGCCCATGCCCTGGATCTTGTGCGGTCCCGGCCTGCCGCCCGAAAGCACGGCCGAGGCCGACGGCTCGACGGCGACCACCCGCAGACCGGGCTTGAGCTCCTTGAGCCGACCGCCCGCCCCGGTGACCGTTCCGCCGGTCCCGACACCGGCGACCATTACGTCGACCTCGCCCCCGGTGTCGCGCCAGATCTCCTCGGCCGTCGTCCGCCGATGGATCTCGGGGTTCGCCGGGTTGGAGAACTGGTCCGGCCGGTAGGCATCCCCCCCACGCCGCTCGGCGATCTCGCAGGCGGCAACGACGGCCTCGTCCATCCCGCCCATCGACTCGATCACCTGGACCTCGGCCCCGAACAGCCGCAACAGCGTCTCCCGTTCACGGCTCATTCCAGCCGGGATCGTCAGCACGAGTTCGTAACCGCGCGCTGCACAGACGAATGCCAACGCGATGCCCGTATTCCCCGAGGTCGCCTCGACGATCGTCGTGCGGCCGGGTTCGATCCTGCCCTCGGCCTCGGCGGCGTCGATCATCGCGACGCCGATCCGGTCCTTGACGCTCCCGGCCGGGTTGTAAGCCTCGAGCTTGGCGATCAGCTGCGCCTTGCACTCCGGGGCGAACCGATCGAGCGCCAGCAGCGGTGTTCTCCCGACGAGCGCCGAAAGGTTGTTTGAGATGCCGTCGATCCGGGGTGCTGGCACCAGGCCAGACTAGATGGAGCGCCTCAGATGTAGTACTTACTCCTGAGAATGTCGCGGGAAAACATAGAGACCGTGCGAGGGCTGTACGAGGTGTGGAATGGCCCTGGACCGCCGGAAAGGTTGCTGCGGCTCATGGCGCCTAACGTCGAGTACGTGAACCCGTCCAACGCCGTCGAGCCCGGAATCCGTCGCGGACACGAAGGAGTACTGGAGGCTCTGGCGAGCTTGGATGCAGCCTTCGATGAATATGGACATGAGTCGGAAGCACTGGTCGATCTGGGCGACCGAGTCCTTGCCTGGGTGATCTTCCGGGCCCGGGCAACGACCGGCGAACTTCGCTACGAACAAGCCGAAGCACAGATCTGGACTCTCCGCGACGGATTGATCACACGCCTCGAATGGTTCCACGACCGGGCCGAGGCCCTCAAGACGGCAGGCCTCTCGGAGAGGGGCGACTAGACCCAACGTTCTCCTCAGACATGGTCCATTCGGTATCGCGGCAGCAAGAGTCTTGTGTACGGCTACAACGGCCTCGTAGCGAGATCGTGACCCGGAGGGTTCCCATGACCCTCGTGGGCCTTACGCGACTCCCGCATCAAGGCGCGCTAATCCGACATGCCCGCGGCTTCGGCCGCAAAGGCCGGCGGGTTGCCACTCCGACTCTTTGGGTAACCCGCAGGGGTGTCCGTCTCCATCCAGGCCCCCGAACGGGCGAGCATCCTCCTCACGGGAGCATCCGGGTTCGTCGGCAGTGCTCTGTTGCCGGCACTTCGGGATGCAGGAGACATCCGATGCCTGGTTCGCGACGCCACCCGTCTGAGCGAGCCGGATCAGGGCTTAGCAATCGAGGCCGACCTGTCAGACCCTGAGTCGCTCGTAGCGGCTCTCGAAGGTATGGATGAGGTCTATTACCTCGTCCACTCGATGGAACCCGGCGGCGGTCAGGACTTCGTAGAGCGAGATCGCATCGCGGCTGAGAACTATGTCGAGGTTGCCCGCAGAGCCGGTGTGCGACGCACCATCTACCTCGGAGGGATCGGCGGCTCGGATGAGACGAGCGAGCATCTCGCCTCCCGCCGTGAGGTGGAGACGATGCTCGAAGGAGCGGGAGCTGAGTTCGTAGCCCTCCGCGCCTCCATGATCGTGGGGGCAGAATCGGCGTCCTTTGGCACGCTCGTCCGCATCGTCAGCCGGCTGCCGGTTCTGGCGATGCCCGCCTGGCGAGACAGTCAAACGCAGCCGATCGCGATCGACGATGTGGTCAGCTGCCTGGTTGCGGCGCGTAACGTAGCGCCCGGCGCATACGAGATCGCTGGTCCCGACACTTTCACCTTCGCCGAGATGACAGAGCTGATCGCAGGCCTACTCGGTGAGACTCACAGGTCCTTCGACCTTCCTTTCAGCAACTCCCGCCTTGAGGCGGCCGTCACCTCGCTCATCACCGGCGAGGACCGCGAGTTGCTCGAGCCGCTCATGGAAGGTCTTCACGGAAACCTGGTCGTTGAGCGCAACCGCATTGCAGATGTGTTCGACGTCGACCCGACGCCGTTCGCCGAGGCCGCCAGGCGCGCGATTGCCGCCATGCCCGATGTGGCATCCCCCCGCTAAGCCCCTCCGACATCGTCTACTCCGACAGGCCCACGGCTTCGAGGGCTTCGGCCCCTTCGGACCTTCTTGTATGACAACGCTTTTCTTCTGAAATTTCAGAGGTGGGCTAGATATGAGAACTGGAGGGACACAAAGGATCGACCACTCCCCCCTCCCCCTCGGCGTCCTGGGATTCCGGGAATCGGCCCCGTGGGATGGCTGGTGGGATAGTCGTCACCAGCGTGAGCCGTCCTCCAGCCCGCTCAACCGGTAGGCGAAGCGGCTTGGAAGCGGTTGGCCGCGTGCCCGCTGAAGCGGTCCTAGATGTAGTACATCGAGCGGCCGGCGGCCGCCGACTCCCGCTCGGCGACTTCGGCGATCGTCGTGCGCGCCAGCACGCTGCGGGCGGCCTCGACGGCCTCGAGCCAGAGCGGACCGGCCGAGGCGGCGTCGGCGGCGAGGTCTCCCTCGAGCAGCTCGACGATCTCGAGCACCGTCACCTCGGCAGGCTGGCGGACGAAGCTGTAGCCACCCTTGACGCCACGCTGGGACTGCAGCACGCCGGCGCGGCGCAGCGTCGCGAAGACGCCCTCGAGGAACTGCACCGAGATCCCGCGTGCTCGGGCCAGCTCACCGATCGATACCGGCTCTGACCCGCCGCGGCGTGCGAGTTCGGCAAGCGCTCGCAGCGCCTGCGGAGATTTGGTGGTGATCGCGAGCATCAGCCCGCTTAGGTTAAGGGCATGAACCGCCTCGGGGCGATCGCGCGGGCTTGGGAGCCGTGGCTCTGGCCGCTGCTGCTGATGGCCTTGATCTTCGCCCTCTCGGCCCAGCGCGATCTGACCACCGGCCTGGGGACGCTCGACCTGATCGCGCGCAAGATCGCCCATGCAGTCGAGTTCGGGTTGCTCCTGGCACTCTGGGATCGGGCGCTGCGGACGGTCATCACGCGGCGCCGCGCGCTCATCGCGGCAGTCACCATCACGCTTGTCTACGCGGGCCTCGACGAGTACCACCAGACCTTTGTCTCCGGCCGCGTCGGCTCGCCATTCGACGTCGCGATCGACGCCGTCGGCATCGCGATCGCGGTGGTCCTCGTTACGCGCCTTACAACCAGCCGCGTTCGGTAGCCATCAACACGGCTTGTGCTCTGTCGACGGCTCCGATCTTCCCGTAGATGTTGTGCAGGTGGGTGCGGACGGTGCTGGTCGACAGACCGAGCTCTGCGGCGATCTGCTTGTAGACCTTGCCCTCGGCTAGTACTCGCAGGATCTGGACCTCGCGCGCCGAGAGCGGGCAGGGCTCGGGACGGCGGCGGCCGCTGGCGGCGCCATACGGGAGCTCGTACATGATCGCCCGCAGGGCCGGTGCCTCGAGGCCGAGCGTCCGGGCGACACCGAGCAGGCGGCCCGGCTCTACGGCGCGCTCCTGGGCGTGGTGGGCGAGCATGTCGGCGAGCCGGATGATCGCGGCGGCGCCTTGCGCGTCGTCGGAGTGGTGGCGCTCGATCGCGCGGCCGAGAGCCGGCGGCAGCCCCCACCGGCGGGCGAGCACGCCCCCGACGACCGCGTGGTCCACACCGAGCTCACGGCGCTCGCGCATGACCCGCTCCTCGGGCGTGCGGGCGTCATGATGGATCTGCTCGGGATAACCGGGGTAGGCGTGCATCAGGACAAGCTTGCCGACGTCGTGGAGCAGCGCGGCGACGATCAACGAGTCGCGATCCTCCCAGCCGATCTCACGTGCGACGCGCTCGGTCGCCCGTTGGGTGGCGACCGCATGGAGGCGGAATCGCTCCGGAACGGTGTCCCAAGCGGCGGTGCGTTCGAAGAAGTCGAAGACGGCGGTCCGCATCGTCAGCGTCTCGACCCCGGCCGGCCCGAGCACCGCGACCGCCGCGGGAATCGTTCCAATCTGTCCCGCACGGGGACCGGCGCGATTGGCCAGTCTGAGCGCCGCTATCGCGAGCGCTACGTCGGACTCGACGGCAGCGATCACATCACCGCTGGAGGCGTGCTCGTCGCGGACAAGGCGCAACAGCCGGTTGCGCGGCTCGGCCAGCGCCGGGAAGCCTTCGAGCGCCTCGAACGCAGCGGTCAGCCGCTGGCCATGGCCCTGTGCGCGCGGGGCGGCAGGCTCGGCGCGGGGCGCCGGAGTGGCTCGTTCTGCTGCTTCCAAGGGTCAGCTCCTTCTGGCGCGGGTCGACGAACGTGGGACTGCTCTCCCCTCCTAGATCGACCGTTCGGCCAGAACCTTTAGCGGCGCTCAGGAATCTTTGGCACGCGCGAGCGTCGCATCGATCCGCTCGAGCGCGGTATCCCGCCCGAGAACGGCGAGCGACTCGAAGATGCCGGGCGAGATCGTCGTCCCGGAGATCGCCAGGCGAACCGGTTGGAAGACCTTGCGCGGCTTGACCTCGGTCTGCTCGACGACCGCCCGCAAGGCGGCCTCGATCGGCTCCGGCTCGAACGAAGCCAGTTCGGCCAGCGCCGCGCGTGCGAGGCCGAGACGCTCGACCGCGCCGTCTTTCATCACCTTCGCCCACGCCCGCTCGTCGTAGGGCTGGGCCTCGACGAAGAACCCCGCCATCGGCCAGAACTCCGACAGTGTCTGCATCTTCTCGCGCGAGATCTCGACGGCCGGACCCAGGCCGGTACGGCCGGTGAAGGACTCGACGCGACGGGTCAGCTCCGCCCCGTCGAGCTCGCGCAGGTAGCGGCCGTTCATCCAGCGGAGCTTCTGCTCGTCGAACACCGCCGGCGAGCGCGAGACCCGCTCAAGCGAGAACCGCTCGATCAGCTCCTCGGTCGTGAAGAAGGTCGACTCGGCGTCATAGCCCCAGCCGAGCAGCGCGATGTAGTTGCGAACCGCTTCCGGGAGATAGCCGGCCTCGCGCAGCTCCTGGACCGAGGCCGCCCCGTGACGCTTGGAGAGCTTCTTGCCATCCGGGCCGTGCATCAGCGGCAGGTGCGCGTAGATCGGCAGACGATCGATCCCCAACGCCTCGATCACCATCAGCTGGCGCGGGGTGTTCGAGAGATGGTCATCGCCGCGGACCACGTGGGTGATCTCCATGTCGCGATCGTCGACCGCCACCGCCAGGTTGTAGAGCGGGCTCCCGTCCGACCGGGCGATCACGAAGTCGTCGATCGTCTCGTTCTCGAAGGTGACCGTCCCGCGGATCACGTCCTCGACTGTGGTCTGGCCCTCGGGGACCCGCAGCCGCACGGCGCCGTCGTCAAGGTAGGCCTTGTCCTCGGCCACGAGCCGGGCGATCTCCTCGCGGTGACGGTCGGCTCGATCGGATTGCGAGATCGGCCCTTCGTCCCAGTCGAGCTCGAGCCAGCGCAGCGCGTCGAGGATCTGCTCGACGTTCTCGGGCGTCGAGCGCTCGCGGTCGGTGTCCTCGATCCGCAGGACCAGCGTGCCGTCCGATCCCCGCGCCAGCAACCAGTTGTACAGTGCCGTCCGCGCGCCTCCGATGTGCAGAGCACCGGTCGGCGACGGGGCGAAGCGAACCCTTATGGACATGACTCGATGCTAATCGGCGGACACGTCTCTCCGGCGGGCGGCCTCCCCAACGCTCTTGTCCGCGGCGAGGAGATCGGCGCGGAGGCGATCCAGATCTTCCACCAGTCCCCCCGCGCCTGGCGACCGACCAACCACCGGCCCGAGCAGATCGCCGAGTTCGTCGAGAAGCTCGGGACGGGTTCTGTCAAGGCGGTCGCGATCCACGCCGTCTACCTGATCAACTGCGCGTCCAAGGACCCGGTGATCCGCAAGAAGTCGATCGCATCACTGACCCACGCGCTGCGGCTCGGGGACGCAATCGGGGCCGCGGGCGTCGTCCTGCACCCGGGCTCGACGGTCGGCGAGCCGCACGACGAAGCGATGCGCCGCGCTGCCGACGCGTTCGGGGAGGCGCTCGCCGAATCGGAGCGTTGTCCGCTGCTGCTGGAGGACACCGCGGGCGCGGGTAACACTCTCGGGCGCTCGTTCGAGGAGCTCGCCGAGCTGATCGACCTGGCCGGAGAGGATCGGCGGCTCGGGCTGTGCCTGGACTGCTGCCACATGCTCGCGAGCGGGTTCGACATCACGACGATCGACAAGCTGACCGGGGTGATCGACGACTGCGCTGCGCTCGTGGGGCTCGACCGACTCGGCTGCCTGCACATCAACGACTCCCAGACGCCGCTCGGTTCGGGCCGCGACCGCCACGCCGACATCCCCGACGGCGAGCTCGGTGAACGCGGGATCAGCGCGTTCCTGTCAGAGCCGCGCTTCGAAGGCCTCCCGGCGCTGCTCGAGACCCCCGGCCCGAGCGGTCACGGACCCGACAGCTCCCAGATCGATACGGCTCGTCGCCTGCGCCGCAAGGGCCTTGCGGCGCGCAAGCGCCGGGCACGACACTCAAACGGCTAGAGGGCGTCCCGCAGGTCGAAGGCGTCGTCGGCGGCGACGGGCGAGTCGAAAAAGGTCGGGTTGACGCAGTCGAACGGGCTGCCGTTACCGAGGTAGGCGCGCTCGACCGAGGAGCGACAGCGCTCGAGGGGCTTCCCGGTCATCCGGACCCCGCCGAAGCCGACCCTGGTCTGCTGCGCCGCGTGAAAGAGCTCGAGGTCGATCTCGACCGAGAAGACCTTGTTCATGCAGCCCATGAAGCGGCGCCCCGACTGTTCGTCGTCGTAGAGATAGAGGTACTCGCAACCGGACTCCAGGCAACCGCTCGGATGGACCAGCCGGTCACAGAAGGAACAGCACTTGCGGCACTGGTGACCGGTCGGCTGGGAGGCGATTCGACTCACCGGGAAAGTGTAGCCCCGGTGAGACGCAATCGGGTCTACTCGCCGACCGAGGCCGCCCGTTGTTCGAGGATCTCCTCGACGGCGTCGCGATCGACGATTGAGACCCCCATCGCGACGAGGTCCGAGCGGCACGCGCTCGAGCCGTTGACGCGCCATTGCGGACCGAGCACGAGCCGCCGGGCCCCGACCTCGAGGCGCAGTTCGCTCTCGCCGGGGAAGCGGGCGACGAGCTCACGGAGGTCGTCGAGGAAGGTGTCGGGAACCTCGGGCGCAACGCGCAGGTGGATCTGCGGCTGAGGGGCCGGGCCCTGTGCTTCGATCTCGCGCGCGCGCTCGACCTCCTGCCGGCTGGGCTCGAACGCTTCGACCGTCTGCACGACAAGCTTGATCTCGTCGCTGCTCGGCTTGTCGATCCGGGCGCGAACGACGACGACCTTGTCGAGCGCGAGCCGGTCGACGTTGTCGGCGTATGCCTTGTTGAAGACGAGGATCTCGACCTGGCCCTCGAGATCGTCGAGCGTCGCGAACAGCATCGGATCACCCTTGCGGGTGCGGATCTTCTTGAGCGCCGTGATGACCCCGCCGACGGTGACCCAATCGCCATCCTTGCGCTCGGACAGCGCTGCGATCGAACACTCGACGTGGGCGCGCAACGCAGCGCGGACCTCCTTCAGAGGGTGACTTGAGAGGAACAGGCCGAGCGTCTCCTTCTCCATCGCGCCGCGCTCGCTCGGGTCGTCCTCGATGATCGGCACGAGCTGCGGTGAGCCCACACCGGGCCGCCTGGCGCCGGGTGTGGCCGGCGACTCGTCGAGATCGAAGATCGAGCCCTGGCCGAGCTGGGCATCGAGCTGCTCCTTCTGGCCGGCCGCCTGGGCCTGGGCCATCACCGCGAGCATCCCGCGGCGGCTGGCGCCGGTCGAGTCGAGCGACCCGCTCTTGATCAGCGACTCAATCGCCTTCTTGTTGACCGCGCGCGCGTCGACCCGCGCGCAGAAGTCCCAGATCGACTCGAAACGGCCTTCGGCGCGCGCCGCGATGACCGCCCCGACGGCCGCGCCGCCGACGTTCTTGACGGCGTCGAGGCCGAAGCGAATGTTTCCGCCAACGACGATGAAGTCGTGGTCGGCCTCGTTGACGTCGGGCGGGAGCACCTCGATGCCCATCTCCTCGCATCGCGATACGAAAAACGGCACCTTGTCCTTGGTCGACATCACCGAGGAGATCAGCGCGGCCATGTACTCGGGCGGGTAGTTGGCCTTGAGCCACGCCGTTCGGTAGGAGATCAGGCCGTAACACGCGGCGTGACTCTTGTTGAACGAGTAATCGGCCGCAGCCTCGTTGGCCGCCCACAGCTCCTTGATCACGCGGTCGGAGGAGCCGGTCTGGCGCGCACCGTCGAAGAAGCGGTCCTTGAGGGTCGCCATCCGATCGCGCTGCTTCTTACCAATCGCCTTGCGCAGGTCGTCCGCTTCGGGCCCTGAGAAACCGGCGATCTCCTTGGCGATCCGCATCGACTGCTCCTGGTAGAGGATCACCGAATAGGTCGACTCGGTGATCGCGCGCAGCCGCTCGTCGATGTAGGTGACGCCGTCGGGGTTGCGCTTATTGCGCGCGTAGGTGGGGATGTGGCGCATCGCGCCCGGCCGGTAGAGGGCGACGAGCGCGACGAGGTCCTCGAACTCGGTCGGCTTGACCTGGCGCAGGGCATCGCGCATGCCGTCGGACTCGAACTGGAAGACGCCGATCGAATCGCCGCGACGCAGCATCTCGTAGGTCCGCTCGTCGTCGAGCGGCAGCGCGGCCATGTCGGGCCGATCGCCCGTAGAGCGCTCGATGATGTCCAGCGCGGCCTCGATCACGTCGAGGTTGCGCAGACCGAGGAAGTCCATCTTGAGCAGCCCGATCTCCTCGATCGGCCCCATCGAGTACTGGGTGACGGTCTTGTAGGCGCGCGTCCCGTCCTCGTTGACCCGTCCCTTGACCTCGGCGAGCGAGAGCGGCACCAACTCGGTGAGCGGGCGGTCTGCGATCACGACCGCCGCGGCGTGAACACCGGCGTTGCGGACGATCCCCTCGAGCCCCTTCGCGGTGTCGATGATCTGCCGCGCCTCGGCTTCGTTCTCGTAGGCGTGCTTGAGCGCGGGCTCCTCGCCGAGGTACTCCTCGAAGCTCTTCGTGCGGCCCATGATCGGCTCCGGAATCAGCTTGGCCAGCCGGTCGCCGGCGGCAAAGTCGAAACCGAGCACGCGGGCGGCATCCCGCGTGGCGGCGCGCGGGAGCATCTTGCCGAAGGTGATGATCTGGGCGACCGACTCGGCTCCGTACTTGTCGGCGACGTAGCGGATCACGCGCTCGCGGCCCTTGACCGAGAAGTCGATGTCGATGTCGGGCATCGAGATCCGCTCGGCGTTGAGGAACCGTTCGAAGAGCAGGCCGTAGGTGAGCGGATCGACGTCGGTGATCCGCAGCGCATAGGAGGCGATCGAGCCGGCCGCCGAGCCGCGACCGGGGCCGACCGCGATGCCGTTGTCCTTGGCGTACTTGACGAAGTCCCAGACGATCAGGAAGTAGGCGCTGAAACCCATCGCGTCGATCACCTCGAGCTCGGAGTCGAGCCGCTCAGCCGCCTCGGCGGACACCGGATCGCCGTAGCGCTCCCTCAGCCCGGCTTCGGCGAGTCCGCGGAGGTAATCGGCGGCGCTCGACCCGTCGGGGGTCGGGTAGGTGGGGATCAGCATCCGGCCGAGCTCGATCTCGACGTTGCAGCGCTCGGCTACCTCGACCGTCGAGGCCAGCGACTCCGGCCATTCCGAGAACGCAGCCGCCATTTCGGCGTTGTCCTTGAGGTAGAACTCGTTCGTATCGAAGGTCAGCTTCGGCTCGGCGAGCGTCGAGCGCGTCTGAACGCAGAGCAGGGCGCTGTGGGCGGCGTGGTCCTCGCGGCCGAGATAGTGGACGTCGCCGGTCGCGATCAGCGGGCGGCCGAGCTCGCGGGCGATCCGGACGATCCCCTCGTTGGCCTTGTCCTGATCGGCGATCCCGTTCTTCTGGACCTCGAAGTAGACCTGCTCGGCCCCGTAGATCTGGATCAGATCCTCGGCGTGTGAGCGGGCCTCGTGCGCCGCGTCGTCGACCAGGCGGCGGCAGAACCGCGAGGCAAGGCAGCCGGTCAGAGCGATGACGCCCTCTGAGTAGCGCTCGAGCATCGGAGGGTCGGCGTTCGGATGGCCGTGGCGCGAGCCCTCGAGGAAACCCGCCGAGCTGAGCTTCACGAGGTTTCGGAAACCCGCGTCGGAGGCGGCCAGCAACGTGAGATGGTTGCGCTCGCGCTTTGGAGCCTCGGAGGCGATGTCGTCGACGAAGTAGGCCTCCAGCCCGACGACCGGCTTGATCCCGTGCTTGCGGCAGGCCTTGTAGAGCTCGATCGCGCCGTGCATGCGACCGTGGTCGGTGAGCCCGATCGCCGGCTGGCCGTGGGCCGCGGCGCGCTCGACGAGCTTCTCGACCGGGGCCGCGCCGTCGAGCAATGAGTACTCGGAGTGGACGTGGAGGTGGGCGATCGGGTCGGGCGGCACGTCGGCCAGTCTAAGGTCCGCATCGGAGGTCCCGGGGTCGGTGCGCCGGGCGCGCCGGGCTTTCCCCGCTTCCTCCGGGAACCGCCCGTGCGAGCGTGTATAAACGTCGTACATGAATCGCCAAGGGCCACTGCCCCTCTACCTGCACGGGGCTATCGAGTACGTGGCCGCACTCGCTTTCATTGTGGCGCCGTTCGTCCTCGCGTTTATCAGTGAGACCGCGATCGCGGCATCGATCGTCGTGGGGGTCGTGATCCTGTTCGTCGCCGCGACGACGAAGGGTCCGACCAGCCTCGTCGACACGATCCCGCTGCTGGTCCATCAGGCGCTCGACTTCCTGCTCGCGATCGCCCTGATCGGGGCGCCCTTCGCGCTCGGGTTCTCAGACGAGACGAACCCGACCGTGTTCTTCATCGGGCTCGGCGTCGTTCACCTGCTGGTGACGATCGCCACCAGGTTCGTGCCGGCCAGCGCCAGTTAGTCGCGCTCGCCGTGTGCGATCGCCAAGCCGGCGACAACGACGGCGATGATCACGGCGAGGGCGCCGAGCTGGACACGGCTCCGGGCGAGCTTGCGCCGACCAAAGCGCATTCCGAGCTTCCAGACGATCCAGCCCAGCAGGGTGTAGCCACGGTTGTTCATGAACCCTCCTTACCCCGTTGGCGGATCCCGTAGGCCATTCGCGATTGCAAAGTCCACAGCTCGATGAAGCCGGGGCTCGCCTGCTGGGAGAAGAGGCCTCCGGACTCGCTGAAACCGGCCAACGCCTTGTCGTAGAGCGCGTTCGGCGAGGCGCGCCGCACGGCTGCGACGTTACCCTTGTAGAGCTTGAGCGTGATCTCGCCTGTGACCTGCTCGTTGACGGAATCCATCAGCGCATCGAGGTCTGCGAGCAGCGGCTCGTACCAGAGTCCGGCGTAGACGAGGTAGGCCCAGTGGTCGTCGAGGTGGCGCTTGAAATTGTTCTGGTGGATCGTGCCGACGAGCTTCTCCAGCTCGCGGTGCGCACAAAGGATGATCGCGGCGGCTGGGACTTCGTAGAGATCACGAACCTTCAGCCCGACGATCCGATCCTCGATGTGGTCGACGATCCCGAGCCCGTGGCGGGCTCCGATCTCCCCGGCGCGCTCAAGCAGCGCAACGAGGTCGAGTCGCTCGTCGTCGAGCGAGACCGGCCGGCCGGCCTCGAAACCGACCTTCAGCATCTGGGGCTCGTCGGGCGCGTCCTCCGGGCGGGTGACGAGGTCGAAGACGTCGTCACGGGGAGCCTCGTCGAGATCCTCGATCGGCCCGCCCTCCGAGGAGCGTCCCCAGAGGTTGTCGTCGATCGAATAGGGCGGGGCCTCGGTGCCACCCTTGACCGGGATGCCGTGCTCGCGAGCGTAGGCGATCTCCTCCTCACGGCCCATCTGCCAGTTGCGGACCGGCGCGATGATCTTCAGCTCGGGCGCGAGTGCCGCGATCGTGCCCTCGATCCGCACCTGGTCGTTGCCCTTACCGGTACAGCCGTGGGCGATCGTGTCGCAGCCCGCGGCGCGCGCATGCTCGACGGCGAGCTTCGCGATCAGCGGGCGGCCGAGGGCCGTGAACAGCGGGTAACCCCCTCCGTAGAGCGCGTTGGCCTTGATCGCCGGGAGCACGTACTGCTCGGCGAACTCCTCGCGGGCGTCGATCACATGACACTCGAGCGCACCCAGGTCGATCGCCTTGCCGCGGACGACGTCGTAGTCCTCGCCCGGCTGGCCGAGGTTGACCGTCAAGGCCACGACCTCGGCGTCGTACTCATCCTGGATCCACTTCAGCATTACGCTGGTATCGAGGCCTCCCGAATAGAGCAGCAGCACGCGGCCGACCTCGTCGGGATCGGCCTCGTAGGAGGCGGTGCGGCGCAAGTGTTCGCGGGGCTCGCTCATCGGGGCGGGGAAGCTAGCCGATCGCTGTGCCGAGACGCTCTAGGGCCGTGTCGATCTCCTCGGCCGAGACGGTCAGCGGCGGCAGAAGCCTGATCCGGTCGGGACCGGTGGCGTTGACGACGAGCCGCTGGTCGAGCAGCAGCGAGCGGGTGAGCGCGGGCGCCTCGGGCTGGTCGAAGCCCCACATCAGACCGGCGCCCTCGAGGTTCGCCACCCCGAGCCGCTCCAGCCCCTCGCCCAACCGCCGGCCCTTCTCCGCGACCGCGTCGAGGAACGATCGATCGTCGAGCACGTCGAGCACAGCGTTCGCGGCCGCGGCGATCATCGGTCCGCCCGGGAAGGTCGAGCCGTGGTCGCCTGGTTGAAAGAGATCGCCGTACTCGGGGCTCGTGATGCAGGCCCCGATCGGAACGCCGCCGCCGAGACCCTTCGCGGTCGTCATCACGTCGGGTGTCACGCCGAGCCCCTGGTAGGCCCAGAGAGTTCCGGTCCGCCCGTTGCCACACTGGACCTCGTCGAAGACCAGCAGCGCGCCGGAGCGGTCGCATGCGGCGCGCGCGGCCTCGAGGGTCTCGACCGGGACCGGGTGGATCCCCCCCTCCCCCTGGATCGGCTCGATCAGGACCGCCGCGGTCTGCTCGTCGACGACGTCGGAGAGTGCCTGGGGGTCATCGCGCGGGACCGCGGTGAAGCCGGGAACGAGCGGTTCGAACGGCAGCTGCTTGGCGGGCTGGGGCGTCGCCGAGAGAGCGCCGAGGCTGCGGCCGTGGAAGCCGCCGCGGAGAACCACGAAGTTGCCGCGCGGCCGATGGCGGCGGCCGAGTTTCAGCGCGCACTCCGTCGCCTCGGCGCCCGAGTTGCAGAAGAAGACCTTTCCGCCGAGCGATCCGCGGGAGAGCCGCTCGGCGAGCTGCAGCGCGGGCTCGGAGTAGTAAAGGTTGCTCGTGTGCATCAGCTGACCCGCCTGGGTGGTGAGCGCCTCGACGAGCGCCGGGTGGCAATGCCCGAGCGAGACGACAGCGACCCCGCCGAGGAAGTCGAGGTACTCGTTGCCCTCGACATCCCAGAGCACGCTGCCGCTCCCGCGCACGAACTCGACCGGATGTCGGGCGTAGGTCGGCATCAGGTAGCTGCGCTCGAGCGCCTGAAGGTCAGCGAGCGCCATCGGGCTCCTCGAAACGGTCGGCGATCATCGTCCCGATGCCGGCGTCGGTGAACAGCTCGAGCAGAAGTGAATGGGGCTTGCGCCCGTCCAGGATGTGGGCCGCTGCGACCCCGCCCTGCACCGCGCGCAGGCAGGACTCGAGCTTCGGCCGCATTCCGCCACTGACCGCTTCGAGCGAGCCGCTCAACCGCTCCGTGGTCGCGCGCCTGATCAGCGTCGCCGGATCGGCCGGATCCTCCAGCCAGCCGGGGACGTCGGTCAGGAAGATCGCCTTGTGGGCATTCAGGGCGGCCGCTACGGCCGCCGCTGCGGCGTCGGCGTTGACGTTGTGCGATTGGCCGCTCGCATCGGCGCCGACCGAGGCGATCACCGGGATGTAGTCCTCCGCGACATGCAGCAGCACGCCGATGTCGACGCTCTCGATCTCTCCGACGAAACCGATGTCGCGCCCGCCGGGCATGTGCCTGCGGATCTTGAACAGGCCGCCGTCGTCGCCGCAGAGACCGATCGCCGGCTGCCCCTGGCGGTTGAGCCCGAGCACGATGTCGGCGTTCTGCTTACCGAGCAGCACCATCTTTGCGACCTCGACGGTCTCGGCATTGGAGACTCGCAGGCCATCGACGAACTCGACGTCCATGCCGAGCCGCTCCATGTAGCTCGTGATCTCGGGACCGCCGCCATGGACGACGATCGGGTTCATCCCTACGTACTTGAGCAGCACGACGTCGCGCGCGAACTCGCGCCGCAGCTCGAGATCGATCATCGCCGCACCGCCGTACTT
Source organism: Thermoleophilaceae bacterium (assembly GCA_013698335.1). Taxonomy (GTDB): domain Bacteria; phylum Actinomycetota; class Thermoleophilia; order Solirubrobacterales; family Thermoleophilaceae; genus JACCVG01. The sequence continues at coordinate 364 of JACCVG010000199.1, read as the reverse complement.
GATGACGATCGTCTCGCCGTGGAACCGACGAATGTAGGGCAGTGCCTCGAGCAGTGTTGCGACGTCGCGCATGGATCCCCTTTAGGTGGTGTAGTCCGCGTTGGCGCTCACGTAGGCCTGCGAGAGATCCGAGAAGAAGACCTCGGTCTCGCCGCCTTCGCCCGGAATCGTCAGGTCGAACTCGACCTCCGGAGCCTGGACGGCGCTGTGCAACGCCGCCTGCTCCACATCGCTCAGCGGGACCTCCGCCCCCGCGCTCATGACCTGGATCCCTTCGACGGCGATATCCACAGCGAAATGACTGCCCGACATCGCCTGGCCCGCGGCCTGCGCAATCCGGCCGAAGTTCGGATCGCCGCCGTTG
>JACCVG010000187.1 GCA_013698335.1 Thermoleophilaceae bacterium | reverse complement strand
CCGGCCTGCGGCGCACGATTGCCGGCTGAAGGCGCGACCAGGGGCGGCGCTGGCTGAGCGCGCGTAGGTCCGCCAGATACCCGACCCGGTCCGAATCGCCTTCAGAACGCTCCGGCGGCAACCAGACGACGCGCACCGGTACGACGAGCGATTGCTCGGCGGCCTGCAGACGCGCGGCGAGCGCCGGGTCCGAGGTCAACACGAGTGGAGCACCGGGGTGGTTCTCCTGGGCAAAGCGCTGGAGCAGCGTTCGCTCGGTCGAGGTGCGCGCGAGCGCGAGCACGATCGCCGCGCTGGCCTGAGTCTCGGGAGCCGTGCCTGGAGTCGAGGTCGTGCTCATCGCAGCGATCGTAAGGGACCAAGTCAGACCACCGGATTGGCAGGAGTGCCGTTGCTACCGGCGAAGCTGGCTCGATGGCCCTTTCGGTCGAGCTGATCGACGTCTATGGCCCACGGCTGACCGCGGTCAACCTGGGTGCTCGAAGCGGGGCCCTGACGGCGATCCACGGCGCGAGCGGAGCCGGCAAGAGCGCGATCGTGCGGCTCGTCTGCGGCCTCGAGAGACCGGATTCGGGCGCCGTGCTTCTCGCCGGCCGCGACATCTCGAGCTCGAGCGGGCGCCAGCTGCGGCGGCTGCAGCGCAACATGGCGGTGATGCTGCCCGGCGGAGCCGACAACGTCGGCGGCCTGTTCGCCTCGGTCTCGGTGGTCGAGAACATCACCTTTCCCCTCCGGGCCTCCGGCCACGTCGCCGCGCGGCGAATCGGATCGGTTGCGGCGGAGTATCTCGTACGCGCTGGACTCGGTGCCTACGCGACTGAGCCGGTCGACTCCCTCTCCCCCGTCCAGCGCCGCCGCCTCGCGCTCGCCCGCACGCTCGCGATGCATGCCCCGCTGATCGTCCTCGACGACCTCGACCCGAGCGGCGGGCCGGGGGAGGCCGACATCATCTGTCAGCTGATCGAGCAGGACCGCGACGAGCGCGCCAACACCTACCTCGTCACGACCCGCAGCGGCGGCCTCGCCAACCGGCTCGCCGACCAGGTCGTCACGCTCGAGGAAGGGCGAGTCGTCGAGACCGCCGACGTCAGCGGCGCACTGGCTCCGCTGTAGCCGCTGGTCGAGGGGATGTGACGGTGGAGATGGCTCGACCGGAACGGTGAGTGACGGGCGAGGCGCTCCACCGGAACAAGGCCCCGAGCAGCAGCGTCAGTGCGCAGCCAACTCCCGCAGCTGCGCGTATTCCTCGATCGTGAGCTCCCGTCCGCCTACCGTGCTGAGGGCCGGATCGCCGTTGAGATAGGTGCGCTCGTTACGTCGCCAGACCTTGATGTAGCGGTAGAACGGGACCAGCGGGTGAAGATGGTGCACCAGGTGGTAGTTCTGGTAGAGCAGCACGGGCGATAGCCAGCGCTCGCCGCCGACCCGGTTGCGGGTCGTCTTGAGCTTGTCCTCGGTCGGCGTGTGATGCAGGCCGTTGTGGGGCAGGTAGTCGAACGCCCAGCCGAGGAAGAGGATGGCGATCCGGCAGGGCAGGAAGTAGAGGACCAGCAACTCAAACCCGTAACCGTTGACGACCGCGAGCACGCTCAGCGTAATCACGACCGCCCACTGGGTGAACAGTTCGATCTTCTCCGCGCGCGGGCGCGAGGCGAGCCGCGGGACGTAGAACACCATGTAGAAGAGGTCGACCGTGATCCAGCGCAGCGGCCGCTGCCAGGCGGGCCCGCGCATCGTGTAGTGGTCGGGATCGTTGCCGTCGTCGTGGTTGGTGAAGCGGTGGTGCTGCATGTGGATGTAGCGCCACGTCGACATCCCCGCGTGCGGGGCGAAGAACGGAACCGCGAGCCGCCCGATCCATCTGTTGATCTGCTGGTTCGAGGAGGTCGAGTGGTGGGCCGCGTCGTGGGCGACGGTGAACAGGACGTAGGAGGCGACGGCGCTGATCAGGGTCGAGACCGGCCACGGCCAGAGTCCCGATAGCAACGCTGCGACTGAGCCGAACCAAAGCGCGAGGCCGACCACGAGAAGCGCGACCGTCGGCCACGCGACGGCAGGGACCGGTTCAGCCGGATCGGGGATCCGGGTGACGGTGATACCGGGGGCTGTCTGAAGATCGGCTGACATACCGCTTTACAGAATGTTAGATCATAGCAGCGAAGCGTCTGCACCGCCGTCGAGGACGAACGCCGAACCGGTCGAGAAGGACGAGCGCTCGGAGGCGAGAAAGACCGCCAGCGAGGCGACCTCCTCGACGTTGCCGTAGCGCCCCTGCTTCTGCGCGATCACCTCGTCGAATCCGCCCGCGGGCAGACCCAGCGCGCTCTCGAACTTCTCGGCGTTGGCGGTCACGAGGTCGGTGTCGATGAAGCCGGGGCAGATCGCGTTCGCGCGGACACCGTGGTCGCGTAACTCGACGGCGGTCGTCTTGGTCAGCGACAGCACCCCTGCCTTCGCCGCCGCGTAGTCCCCGACGAGCGGGCTACCGGCGAACGCCGTGATCGAACAGATGTTGACGATCGCCCCGCCACCCGAAGCAATGATCGCCGGGGCGCCGTGACGGGTGCAGAGGAAGACGCCGTCGAGGTTGACCGACATCACGGCGCGCCAGTCCTCGAGGCTCTTCTCGAGCAACGGTTGGACGCGCGCGATACCCGCGTTCGGCACGAGGACGTGGAGCCCGCCGTGGGTGTCGACGGTCCCGTCGATCAGGGCCTTGACCTGGCCCTCGTCAGTCACGTCGCAGGTGTTCGCGGTCGCGCCGTCGATGCCCGTGGCGACCGCTTCGGCCGCCGCGCCGTCGAGATCGGACACCACGACTGTCGCGCCCGCGGCGCCGTAGGCCTCGGCGACCGCACGCCCGATCCCCTTGCCGGCACCGGTGACGATCGCGACCTTGCCGTCCAGCGAGGCCGCCATCAGACCCCACCGGGGTCGTGCCCCACGCGATTTCGGATGTTGTGACGCATCATCGGCTAGAGGAGGCTGGCGGACAGGCCGCCGTCGAGGACGTAGTGCGAGCCGGTCGTCCAGCTCGCCTCGTCGGAGGCGAGGAAGGCAACCATTTCGGCCACATCCACCGACTCTCCGATCCTTCCCTGCTTCAGCTTGACCACTTCGTCGAAGGGCACGGGCAGTATCTCCTCGTAGATCGGGATCAGGCGATCGACCATCGCTGTGTCGATGAACGCCGGGCAGACGGCGTTGACGCGGATGCCCGCGTCGCGGAGCTCGACGGCGCAGGTCTGCGTGAAGCCGATCACCGCGGCCTTCGAGGCTCCGTAGGCAGACAGCAACGCGGCTCCGCCGAGCCCGGAGACCGACGAGATGTTGACGATCGCGCCGCCGCCGTCGGCGAGCGCCGGGACGGAGTGCTTGCTGCAGAGGAACGTGCCATAGACGTTGACGTCGAAGATCTTGCGGAAGTCTTCGTCGGTGTGATCGGGCATTGGCTTGCCGATCTCGATGCCCGCGTTGTTGACGAGGATGTCGAGTCCACCGAGCTCGGCGGTGGCCGCGGCGACCATCGCCTGGACCTGCTGCGAGTCGGTGACATCGCACTCGATCGCCGTCGTCTGAGCCCCGATGTCGGCCACGGTCTGCTCACACTCGGCGATGTTCATGTCGGACAGCACGACCCGCGCGCCGCGCTCGATGAACAGCTCCGAGATCGCGCGCCCGAGCCCGCGCGCCGCGCCGGTGACGAGCGCGCGCTTGCCCTCGAGCTCGGCGCTCATCGAGACGCGCCCCGGCAGGACAAACGCTGCTTGACGAGGACCCGGTGGGGTCTCATCCTGGACCTCGGTCAACGCGCGTGGCGCCTTCCGCGGGGGCCATCCAGGGCTGGGCCGAATCGCCCCAGACCTCGATCTGCGGCGAGAGCCAGGAGGTGTCATCGAGCGTTCCCGCCTTGATGAACACGAGGTCGGGCATCTCGGGCAGGGTCGTCATAATCGGCGAGCCGCAGTTCGAGCAGAAGCTGCGCTGCGCGGGCGTGCCACGATCCTCGCCAACGGTCTCGAAGCTCGAGAGTGAGTCGCCGGAGACCTGGAACGCCGGCTTCGGCACTCCCACCAAAATAGAGCCGACCGAGCCGGTCGAGCGCTGGCAGTCGGTGCAGTGGCAGAAGGCCTGCATCGCCGGCTCGCCCTCGGCGCTGTATTCGACGTTGCCGCAGAGGCACCGTCCCTTGATCTCCGCCATTACGGCATCTCCCTTCCTAGCCAACCCTTGTAAAAGCCCTCGATGTCGGGAACATACTCGTGGACGACCGGGTAGCACGGCGGGACCGCCTCGGTGTCGAGCAGGTGGCCCGAGACCGGGCAGTAGTACTCGCGCAGCTCCATCCAGTCGCCCTCAGGATGTGAGTAGCGCGGGTAGATCTCCTGGTAGAGCTCGTCGGTGTCGCGCACGAACATCACGGCGTGCATCTTCCAGTTCTCGTTCCACGCACAGAGGTCGTGACCGCCGTCGGTGCGGATGACCAGCTCGCCGTCGGAGGCGCGGCGGACGATGTTGAGCCCCTCACCGAACGGGAGCACGATCTGGTCGTCGTAGCCGACCCGCTCCTGGAGGAGCTCAACCCACTTGTCGAAGCGATCGGGATCCTTGTGGCCGGACTGGATGTCGTGGACCGCGCGCCGCGAGAGCTTCTCGTCGACCAGGTCGGCGAGCAGCTCCTTGGTCATGTCGCTCGCGATCGGCACGTCGTGCTCGTCCGCGGGCCGGAAGGCTTCGGCCTGGGCGAGGAAAGCACTGACCGACTCCTGCGGGCTGATCTTGCCGGGCGCTGCGGTCTGAGCGGCGACCGTCGGGGTGATCGCCTCGAAGTCGAAATCCTCCGGCAGGTCCCAGAAGCCGCGGAACTCGGCCGCCCACTCCGGCCCGAGGCGCATCGACTCCGCGTACATCACCTTGACCGTGTCGATCAGGTCCTGGTTGAGAATCCGCTCGCGCTGCTCGGCCCACCATTCGCTCGTCGCGCGGGCGCGCTCGAGGCGCTGGGTGCGAACCGCGTCGCGATCGGCGCGGCCGTAGGCCTTGTCGGCCCACTTCTCGAGCATGTGCCCGCCGGCGATATCCTCATCGATCTTCTCGTCCGGGCGCAGCAAGGGATCGCCGAGCCCGCCGCCACCACGGCCGGACGAGAGGTAGACGTCGCCGTGCTTCATCGCTTGCATCAGCGTGAACGGGTCCTGCTTGACGTCGTGGTCGCCGTTGATGGCGTTCAGCGCGAGGTCCTCGCCGCTCACGTCACCGACGGGGTAGGCGAGGCCGTTCGCAGCCTGCTCGTAGAGATCGGAGTCATAGATGTTGTGGACGTAGGCCTGCGCGCCCGGGTAGCCACCGAACAGCCCCGGTGAGGTGAACATCCCGCCGCAACCGATGTTCTCGATCTCGAAGTCGGGCGTGTTGTGGACCAGCAGCAGCGACTCGAAGGAGGAGCCGCCGCGGTGGCGGCCGATGCCTCCCGTGTAGGGCTTGATCCGCCGGCCGAGGTAGATCATCGGCTTGACGAGCTCCCACATCTCGATGTCGCCCATGTCGCCCTCGGGGTTGAAGACCGCGGCGCCGTAGTCGAGGCCGTCGAGCACGTACTTGCCGCCCTGGCCCTGGGCGCCGATCTCGAAGTTCATGAACCCGGAGACCTGGCCGTACTGGTCGATTCCGCCGCCCTGGGCGACGTTGCCCGAGACGGTGTAGGTCGAGACGATCTCCTCGATGTAGCCGCGCGACTGGAGCGCTCGCGAGATCGCCCGCAGGTAGCCGGTCGAGGTCGTGAACATCGGCATCCACGGGAACGAGGATGAGCACGGCGCATCGCCGAGCTCGGCCCATGTGCCGGGCGTCAGGTGAAGGTCCGTGGCGTAGTAGGCGCCGTCATTGATCTTGTCGTTGCAGATCAGCGTCTGGGTGAACAGGATCCACTGCATTCCCTGCTGCGCCGCCGGAGTGGCGTTGAACGAGTGCCAGCCCCAGGCGGATGCGCCGCGCAGGTCGGTCGTCCAGTGGCCGTCCTTGTCGACGACGGCCTCATAGGAGCCGTGCAGGATCAGGTCGCGACGGGCGCGCTTGGGCATCTCGTTCTTGTCCGCGTAGCGGGCCTCGAGGAATCCCGCCGAGCGGTAGCGGCCGGGCACGAGCAGCGAGCGGACGCGGTGCTTGAAGGCGCGGCGGCCATCCTCGATCGCCTCGCGGGTGAACTGCTTGAACTGATCGACGCCCTCCTCGAGCACGAGCCGCTCGACGGTGTCGCGAATCATGTGGCACCCGGCCAGGCGACAGCGCTCGTCGAGGATGTAGAGCCCCGGCGCCCGGCTCTGCATCGAGACCCGCTTCCAGTGCCAGGAGGCGATCTCGTCGCGCTCGCCGATCTTTACGCAGTGCAGGTCGATGCCGTCGTCGAAGCGGGTCGTCGGAGCGACGCAAACCCCGCCGGGCGTCGAGGCGCCGATGTCCATCACGTGGATCACGCCGCCGGCCCAGGCGATCAGCTCGTCCTCCCAGAAGATCGGGACGAAGGTCTGGACATCGGCGTTGTGGACGTCGCCGATCGTCGGCTGGTTGTTGGCGAAGACGTCACCCGGCCGGATCCGGGGGTTGTCCTCCCAGCCGTTGCGGACCATGAACTTGATCGCCTCGCTCATCGTGTGGACGTGGACGATGATTCCCGTCGAGAGCGCGATGTTGTCGCCCTCGGGCGTGTAGAGGGCAAACGAGATCTCGCCGAGCTCGCGGACGATCGGCGAGGCCGAGATGTTGAGCGCTGTCTCGCGCGAGGAGACCATTCCTCCGCGCACCCGCGAAAAGAGCTTCTCGAAGTGGAGCGGGTCGGACTCCTTCATCGCGAGCCGCTCGAGGCCGTGGTAGTAGCCGGTCTCGGCGAACAGCCGCTCGGAGTGATCGAGCATTTCGGAGAGCTTCTGGCCGTCCCACCCGATCGGCGCCGGCGCGTCCGGGTCCTGCAGCGTCCGTGTTGCATCGATGGTTGCCATTTCAGCCCTCCTTGTTCTCGAGATGGAAGATTCCGCGGTCGTCGAGCCAGGCGCGGCGCTCGGGCGGGATCGGGAACGTGGTCGATTCGGCCTCGAGGATCGCCGGCCCCTCGAGCTCATGTCCCGGCCGGACGTCGGTCATCTCATAGATCGGCGTGTCCTCCCAGCCGTCGGTCCACCAGACCGGCCGTGTCTCCTTGCTGGGTGGCGTGCCCTCCTCGGACTCGAGCGTCGGCAGCACCGGCTGCTCGACCGGGACCGACCCCTTGACGATCGCCTGGGCGACGAGGTAGCCGAGCTCGGGGGAGGACGCGGCGCGGGCGTACATCCGCTGGTAGGTCGTCTCGAAGGTGTCGCAGAGCGCCTGCGCATCCTCCGCGCTGCTGAGCTCCGAGTTCGGCGCGTCGACCTCGATGTCGACCAGCTGACCGTAGTACTGCATCCGCACCATGTGGGTGAACCCGACCGTCGAGGGATCCTCGCCCGACTTCTCGAACTCACCGCGGACTCTTTCCTCCAGTGCGCGCCAGGCATCGGAGACCATCGAGACGATCCCTGCGCGCTCCTCGGGTGACTGGCTCGGCAGCAGCGGCAGGTCGACCTGGCGGTCGAAGCGGTACTCGAACTCGGCGCAGGCGCAGCCGAAGGCGCTGAAGCCCGCCGCCCACTCGGGGATCAGCACCTGCTGATAAGGAACCCCCGCCGTGTAGCCGGCGACGTGCAGCGGACCGCCGCCGCCGTAACAGAGCAGCGTGAAGTCGGCCGGGGAGTAGCCCTTGCCGAGGATCCGGCCGACGGCCTCGTTGCGCAACTGCGACTCGAACAGCTCGACGACTCCGGCGGCCGCCTCCTCGAGACCGAGGCCGAGCGGATCGGCGACCTGGCGCTTGACCTCTGCGCGGGCGCGCTCGATGTCAAGCGTCACCTGGCCGCCGAGGAAGTAGTCGGGGTTCAGGCGGCCGAGGATCAGGTTGAGATCGGTGATCGAGACGGTCTCCACGCCGCCCTCGGGCCAAGCCGTTCCGATCGCCGCCCCCGCCGAGTCGGGCCCGATCTCGGGGCGGCGCGCGTTCGGATCGATCCGTACATAAGAACCACAGCCCGCGCCGACCGAGTCCATCTGGACGAGCGGCATGTTGAGCATGAACTTCGCGACGTTCGGCGTCGAGGTGACGTCGTAGCGCTTGTTGACCAGCAGCGCGATGTCGAACGAGGTGCCGCCGATGTCGGTGCAGAGCACGTTGTGCAGCCCGATCTGGTCGGCGAGCCAGCGCGCGCCGACTACTCCCCCGATCGGACCGGAGACCAGGGTCGTGGCGAGCTGCTCGGCGTCGATCGAGATCGTGCCGCCGTGCGAGGCCATCACGCGTAGCTCGAAGCCCGCGCCAGCGGCCTTGGTCTTCTCGCGGACCGCGTTGAGCGTGCCTCGTGAGGGCTCGGCCGCGTAGCCCTCGATGACGGTCGTGTTGAGTCGCGGGAAGTCGCGCCGCGAGGGGTAGAGCTCGCTGGAGATGAACAGTGGGCAGTCGCCGTTGGAGCCGCGGGCGGCCTTCTCCTCCTCGAGGATCTCCTTGACGCGCGCCTCGTGCGCGGGGTTGCGGTAGCAGAAGAGCAGCGATACGCAGATCCCCTTGACCCCGGCGTCGAGCAGCGCGGCCGCGGCCTCGCGGACGTCCTCCTCGCGCAGCGGCAGCACCTCGGAGCCGAACATGTCGATCCGGCCGCGCACGCCGAACACGCGATCTCGCGGCACCAGCGGGGGGTTGTGGTGATGGGTCGCGATGTGGAGGCGGTCGGCGTAGGAGTAGCCGAGGTAGGTCTGAATCCCGCGCTCCATCTGCAGCGAGTCCTCCTGTCCGGCGGTCACGATCACGCCGACGTCGAGCCCTTTGCGCTGGAGCAGCCGGTTGAGCATCGCGGTGCCGCTGAAGACACCCGACCGGATGCCTGGGAAAGTGTCTTCCTTGGTCAGGTCCCACTGGCGCAGCGCGTCGTCGGCCGAGAGCATCAGACCGAGCGACTCGTCCTCCGGCGTCGTCTGCGACTTGCCGACCACGAAGCGGCCGGTCTCATCGACGATGAAGGTGTCGGTCATCGTCCCCCCGGCGTCGATCGCGAGGACGCGCGGGGTGCGGGCAGGAACAGCGGACATCGGCGGACTCCTCTCCTCAGGAAACCTTGACGTCAAGCTAGGGCGACCGCCGTCGGGAGCGCTTGTGCCGCGGTCACAAACCTAGTCCCGTGCCCGGTGCCGACGCGCTAACCTCGCGGCCCCGAGGAGAGGAGTCCGGATGAGCGTTCAGGAACTGCTGGACACGGCCGTCGAAGGCGACGCGATTCCGGGCCTGGTGGCGATCACCGCCACGCCCGAAGGCGTGGGCGAGATCACCGCCGCAGGGCTCCCGGACGACACGATCTTCCGCTACGCGTCGATGACCAAGCTGATCACGACCGTGGCGGTCATGCAGCTCGTCGAACGAGGCGAGCTGGCACTCGAGCAGGAGGTCGCGTCGGTGCTGCCCGAGTTCGCCGACCTCCAGGTGCTCGACTCCTTCGAGGGGAACGAGCCGGTCCTGCGCGCCCCGGCGAGCGCAGCGACGGTTGGCCAGCTGCTCAACCACACGGCGGGCTGCAGCTACTTCTTCAGTAACGAGCGGCTCCACCGCTACAACGAGATCACCGGCGGGCCGCACATCCTCACCGGGTTGCGGGCGAGCGTGACGGCACCTCTGATCGCCGATCCGGGGACGATCTGGGAGTACGGCTGCAACACCGACTGGGCCGGCTTGCTGGTCGAGGAGATCTCCGGCAGCGACCTCGAGACCTACCTGCGCCAGAACGTCTCCGACCCGCTCGGCCTCGAATCGGTGACCTTCGCGCCGAGCGATGAGCAGCGGGACCGGATGATGCCGATCCACCACCGGCAGCCGGACGGCTCGGCGGCACCCGGCGAACTCGAGCTGCCCTCGCCGCCGGAATTCTGGCCGGGTGGTCACGGCCTGCACGGAACCGCCGCCGACTACGGCCGGTTCATGGCCGCGATCCTGAACGGCGGCGCTGAGATCCTCCAGCCGGCCTCCGTCGATCGGATGTTCGCAAACACGCTCGGTGATATCGCGCTGCCGGAGCTGATCCGCTCGGCCGATCCAATCTTCAGCAACGACATCCCATCGCTGCCCGTACCGCAGGGCTGGGGACTCGGCGTGCACCTGACGCTCGAGGACCTGCCCGGCATGCGCAGAGCCGGGACGGGTGACTGGGCGGGGTTGTTCAACAGCTACTACTGGATCGACCGGGCGAGCGGGGTGGCGGGGGCGATCTTCACCCAGCTGCTGCCGTTCTTCGACGAGCGCGTGGTCGAGGCCGCGATCGGGTTCGAGCAGGCGGTCTACACGGAGGTCGGGGCGCCCGCCGGTTAGGCGACAACAGGCTCACACGGCACGGCCGGATTCGGACCAGTACTCGTCGCGCAGCGTGCGCTTGAGAACCTTGCCGGCCGGTGAGCGTGGAAGCTCGCGGAAGAAGATCTGCTTGGGCGCCTTGACCGGGCCGAGCTTCTCCTTGCAGAGCGCCCGGACCTCGGCGACGTCGAGCTCTGGCAGCTCGGGCTTCATCTGCACGACGGCCGTCACGACCTCACCCCACTGCTCGTCGGGCAGGCCGATCACGGCGACGTCGGCGACACCCTCGATCGCGTGGATCGTCTGCTCGATCTCCGAGGGCCAGATGTTGAAGCCGCCGCTGATGATCATGTCGCGCAGCCGGTCGACGATGTAGACGTAGCCGGCCTCGTCCATCCGACCGACGTCGCTCGTGCCGTGCCAGCCCCCGGCGCGGCGGGTCGTCTCGGTCTGCTCGGGGTCCTTGTAGTAGCCGGGCATCACGATCGAGCCCCGGACGACGATCTCGCCGACCTCGCCCGCGGGGAGGAGATTGCCGTCGTCATCCATGATCGCGACGTCGGCGACCAGCGACGGTCGCCCGGCGCTCGCGAGCCGATCGGGGTCCTCGGCGAGCGCATCGGCGTGCTCCTGAGGCGACATCACGGTCAGGATCATCGGCGCCTCGGCCTGGCCGAAGGTCTGCGTCATCACCGGACCGAACACCTCTATCGACTCCTTCAGCTTGCTGACGCTCATCGGCGCGGCGGCGTAGATGAAGTGGCGCAGCGAGGAGTAGTCGAAGTCACGCACGTTCTCCTGGGCGAGCAGCGAGTAGATCGCTGTCGGCGGCAGGAATATCCGAGTCACGCGATGGCGCTGGATCGACTCGAGCAACGCCTGGGGATCGACGCCGTCGTGGATGACCACCGTGCCGCCCCGGGCGAAGACCGGGAAGCAGATCGGACCGGCGGCGTGGGTCATCGGAGCCGCCATCGCCATGATCGGCGGCGACTCCGGCTCGGGCATGTGCGCGGCGAAGCCGAGGTTCATCAGCTCGGCCATCGCGTGGGTGATCTGCACGGCCTTCGAGCGACCGGTCGTGCCGCCGGTCGGGAAGAGGATCGCCGGGTGGTCCTTGTCGTGCGGCGGCTGGGGTACGGTCGCGCCCTCCGCGGCCATCCATTCCTCGATCCCGTCGATCGCCACCGCGGTGTGGATCGAGGGCAGCGCGACCCGGATCTCCTCGGTCAGCGGCGCGAGCGAGGGGTGGAAGAAGAGCAGCTCGCACTCGGTCAGCTCCAGCAGGCCAATCAGGTCCTTGGGCACGGCGCGCGTGTTGAGCGGCACCCAACTGCAGTCGGCGCGCAGCGCGCCGAGGATGCAGACGAATGCGATCGAGGCGTTCGGCGACAGAACGCCGACCTTGCTGCCCTTGCCGAGACCGGAGTCGCGCAGCTTCGCGGCGATCCGGTGCGAAGCGGCGGCGACCTCGCGGTAGGTCATCTGCTGTGTGTCGTCGGCCATCGTGAAACAGAGGCCATCGGGGCTCGAGCGCACCCCGCGGTCGAAGGTGTCGATCAGGTGCATGCGGACCGACGGTACCTGATAGACCACGCCCACTAATCGACGCGAGGAGAGCTGTATGTCTGAGGTCAACCAGCGGCTGTTGCTGCGCACCCGGCCGACCGGTCGGGTATCGATCGACAACTTCGCAGTCGAAGAGACACCGGTACCGGAGCCGGGCGAGGGCGAGGCGATCCTGCGGACGCTGTACCTCTCGCTCGACCCGACCAACCGGATCTGGATGGCCCAGGACTCCTACCTGCCGAAGGTCGCCGAGGGGGCAGTGATGCGCGGCATGGGCATCGCCCAGGTGGTCGCCTCCAACGACGACGGCTTCGAAGTCGGGGACCTCGCGATGGGCGCCTGCGGCTGGCAGGACTACTCCTCCTCCAACAACGCCGAGATCCCGTGGACTCCGCTCCCCCGCGGGCTGCCGATCCCGATCAGCACGATGCTCGGAGCACTCGGCGTGACCGGCCTGACGGCCTACTTCGGCATGACCGATGTCGCCAAGGCCCAGGCCGGCGAGACGGTCGTCGTTTCCGCAGCGGCGGGAGCGGTCGGCTCGATCGCCGGGCAGATCGGCAAGGCGCTCGGCTGCCGTGTCGTCGGGCTCGCCGGCAGCGCGGACAAGTGCGCGTGGCTGACCGACGAGCTCGGCTTCGACGCAGCCGTCTGTTACAAGGACGACGATTGGCGCGAGCAGCTGGTCGCGGCCTGCCCGGACGGCGTCGACGTGAACTTCGAGAACGTGGGCGGCGAAATCATGGAACAGCTGCTCGGGATGCTGAACATCGGTGCACGCGTCGCGGTCTGCGGAATGATCTCGGTCTACAACGAGGAGGTGCCGCCGCCCGGGCCGCGCAACCTCGCGAACCTGATCTTCAAACGCGCGACGATGCAGGGCTTCCTCGTGCTCGACTACCTCGACCGCAGCGACGAGGCGCTCGCGCAGATGCTCCCGTGGTTGTCCGAGGGCAAGATCCGCGGCGAGGAGACGATCGTCGAGGGCCCGATCACCGACGCCCCGGAGACGCTCAACATGCTCTTCGACGGGACCAATCGGGGCAAGCTGCTGCTCAAGGTCGCCGACCCGCCGCTCGAGGTGCCTACGGCCTGAGCACCGGCTCGCCGAGTACGGCGACCAGCGTTAGCGCGCAGATCAACTCGGGCTGGCGTTCGGTAACCGGCCGGCCGAGTAGCTCCTCGGCACGGTTGACCCGATAGACGATGGTGTTCTGATGGACGTGCAGGGCGCGCGCGGCCCGCACGTTGCTCGCACCGCGCGAGAGAAAGGTCAGCACCGTCTCGCGCAGCCGGCCGGTCGATTCATCGGTGCCGGCGAGTTCGCCGAGCTCGTGCCGGACGAAGCGGCGGGCGCGGTCGAAGTCGGCCGCCAGCAGCGAGGTCAGCTCGACCGACCGGTAGCTGACGACGCCCTCCCCGCCGTCGGCGCCGAGGGTCCCGATTCGCGCCGCCTCGTTGGCTTCCTCGCTCGAGCGCCGAAAGCCTTCGATCCCGAATCCCGGCCGGCCGATCGCGACCCGGACGCCTTCCGGTGCGACGTAGCGCTCGAGCGCGAGCAGCCGGTCCTCGCGCGGTTCCTCGCGCCCGCTCCACCAGACCCTTACGATCGCGGCCCCGGTCGGAACGATCAGCGGCTGGCCGGGACCGAGCGCGCTCGTCGCCTCCTCCGCAGCGCGCTCCAGTCCCGTCAGGCCCTCGCCGACGCCGGGATCAGCGCTCAGCCGCAAGGCCACGTGATGGCGGCGGAGCTCGTAGCCGAGCCGGCGGCTCGCCACCTCCTCGTCGAGCAGGTCCCCCGCGAGCACGTCGCGGACGGTCTCGGAGCGCACCGCGACGGCGCTGCGCACCAGTCGGTCGCGCTCGGCGCCGTACTCCTCGACGAGGCCGTCGGCCATCCGATCGACGTACTGGAAGAGGAACGAGGAGCTCGCCTCGAGCGTGGCCGCCAGCGTTCCGGCGTCGTCGAGCCGCGCGTGCAACCGCTCGGACCAGATCTCCCAGAGCCACTGATGGCCGAGGCGGTAGGACCGCAACACCACGGCCAAGGCGATGCCGCGCCGCACGAGCCCGCGCACGAATGCGGATGCCTCCAGCGGCATGATCAGTGATTCGGCGCCGGCCTCGTGCTCGAGCAGTGTGAGGATCTGAACGATGTTGGAGTCGCAGCTCGCGGTCGTCTCATCGATCAGCTCGAGCTCGGCATCGCCGAGCTCGGGGATCAGCTCGTGGAGGTAGGCAGCCATGCCGGCGGCGAGCGCCTCGTGCTCGACGATCATCTCGGCGGCTAGCAAGCGGATGACCTCGCGCTCGTCGGCGCGGCGCCGGCCCGTGGCCGCTGAGTTCGCCATCGTTCGAGAGTAACTGGATTGCACGCGCAGTTGGAGAGGAATAGCGTGGGCGTCGATGAGCCGCCCGGTACAAGTCACGGTTCTCGGCGGAGGATCGTGGGGCACGACGGTCGCGACGCTCGCCGCAGCCAATACGCCGACGATGCTCTGGGCGCGCGATCCCGACGTCGCCGCGGAGATCGACGAGCAGCACACCAACGCTCGCTACCTCGAGGATCGCGAGTTGCATCCCGAGCTACGCGGGACCGCCGATCTCGCCGCGGCGGCCGCGCAGGCCGATGTGCTCGTCGTCGGGGTTCCCTCGCACGGGATGCGAGCGGTACTGCGCGAGGCGGCACCCCACGTCCGACCGTGGGTCCCGGTGCTCTCGCTCGCCAAGGGCCTCGAGCGTGACACCCGCCTGCGGCCGACTCAGGTCATCTCCGAGGAGCTCGAGGGCCATCCGGTCGGGCTACTCGCCGGGCCGAACCTCGCGCGCGAGGTGCTCGACGGCTTCGCCGCGGCGACGGTCATCGCGACCCCTGACGACAGCGTCGCCCGCGCGCTGCAGCCGCTGTTCTCCTCTGACCGGTTCCGCGTCTATCGCAACCAAGACCTGCTCGGCTCGGAGCTCGGCGGCGTGCTCAAGAACGTGATCGCGATCGCATCGGGGATGGCCGACGGGCTCGGGGTCGGCGACAACACGCGCGCCATGGTGTTGACCCGCGGGCTCGCGGAGATCACGCGTTTGGGCGAGGCGATGGGGGGCCAGGCGCGGACGTTCGCCGGCTTGACCGGGCTCGGAGACCTGATGGCCACCTGCATGAGCAAGGATTCACGCAATCGCCGCGTCGGCGAGGAGCTCGCCCGCGACCGGACCCTCGAGGAAGTGATCGCCGACATGAATCAGGTTGCAGAGGGCGTCAAGACCGCCCGCGCGGTGATCGAGCTCGCCGAGGAGCACGGCGTCACGATGCCGATCGCCTGTGAGGTCGACGCGGTCGTCAACGAGGGTCGCCATCCGCGTGAGGCCTACCGAGGGCTGCAACGCGAGGTCGCCCAGTCCGAGATCCACGAGGTCGCGTAGTGACCGCAACCACAACACACGCGGGG
>JACCVG010000178.1 GCA_013698335.1 Thermoleophilaceae bacterium | reverse complement strand
GGGCTGGCTCGCGCGCCGCCGGGCCGGGGTCGGGCTCCACGGGCTTCGGTGCGACGGCCTCGCCGGCGACCTCGGCAGCCGTCGGCAACGTCGCGAGCAGCAGCAGGCAGAGTCCGGCCGCCGCAACGATGAACAGCGGCTCCTGGTCGAGTAGCAGGGTTCCGCCGAGGCCGACCGCGACCAGCAGAAGCGCGATCACAACCGCCGTCGCACGGCTCACGCGAAGGCGCCCAACGAGACTCAAGCGCGCAGCGCCAGCTCGACCAAGTCACCCTCGAGCTCGGGGTGATCGAGCGCGTCCAGATAGCGGTCGCAAGCCCGCGCGGCCTGCCGACCCTCGGCGATCGCCCACACGATCAGCGACTGACCGCGCCGCGCGTCACCGCACGTAAAGACGCCGGGTGCCGAGGTCTGCCAGTCCAAGTCGCGAACGTTGCCGCGTTCGTCGAGGTCGAGCGCGAGCTGCTCGACGAGACCCGCATGCCCGGTGTGGAGGAAGCCCATCGCCAGCAGCACGAGGTCGGCCGGGATCGAGAACTCAGAACCCTCGACCTTGGCGAAGTCGGGCGGCGCGCCGGCGACCTCGTAGCCGTGCAGGGCCTTCACCTGGCCGTTCTCGCCCTCGAAACTGGTCGTCATGACGCTGAAGCGCCGCTCGCCGCCCTCCTCGTGCGCGGGCGAGGTGCGCAGGATCAGCGGCCACTGGGGCCATGGGGTTCGGGCCTCGGGGCGTAGCGGAGGCGGCTCGGGGAGCACTTCGAACTGGGTGACGCTCGTCGGCCGCTCGCGGTGTGAGTTGCCGAGGCAGTCGGCCCCCGTATCGCCGCCACCGATGATCACGACGTGCTTGTCGGCCGCGCTGATCGGCGTCCCGTCGGGGTAGTCGCCCGCGACGAAGCGATTGCGAAGCTCCAGGTACTCCATCGCGAAGTGCACACCATCAAGTTCACGGCCCGGAACCGGCAGATCGCGCGGGACGGTCGAGCCGGTCGCGATCACGACCGCGTCGAAACGCCCCTGCAGCTCGGCCGCGGTGATATCGACGCCGACCTCGACCCCGGTCTCGAAGATGACGCCTTCAGCCGCGAGCAGATCGACGCGCCGCTGGACGACTCTCTTGTCGAGCTTGAAGTCGGGTACCCCATAGCGCAGCAGACCGCCGATCCGATCGTTGCGCTCATACAGCGTGACCGCGTGCCCGAACTGGTTGAGCTCGGCCGCCGCGGCGAGTCCGGCGGGGCCGGAGCCGATCACCGCAACGGTGCGGCCGCTGCGAATCGCGGGCGGGTTGGGCTTGACCCAGCCCTCCTCCCAGGCGCGGTCGATGATCGAGACCTCGATCTGCTTGATCGTCACGGGATCGTCGTTGATGTCGAGCACGCAGGCCGCCTCGCAGGGCGCCGGGCAGATGCGACCGGTGAACTCGGGGAAGTTGTTGGTCGCGTGCAGCTGGGTGATCGCCTCCTGCCAGCGATCGCGGTAGACAAGGTCGTTCCAGTCGGGAATCAGGTTGCCGAGCGGACAGCCCTGATGGCAGAACGGCACGCCGCACTCCATGCAGCGCGCGCCCTGCTCCTGGAGATGATCGACGGGCAGCGTCTCCTGGTACTCGCGGAAATCGTTGACGCGCTCGTCGATCGGCCGCTTGCCGGCAAGCTCGCGGTGGATCTTCAGGAACCCTCCGACCTCACCCATGTCCGGTCACTCCCTCGAGCTCGGCGAGTTCGGCCAGGGCACGCTTGTAGTCAGTCGGCATCACCTTCACCCAGCTGCTGCAAAGGGCGTCCCAGTCCGCGAGCACGCGTGCCGCGACCGGGCTCCCGGTCCGCTCGCCGTGCTCGGTCACGAGCCCCCGAATCTCGTCGAAGTCGGCCTCGGTGAAACCGACATCGACCGGACGCTCGAGCTCGGCTATCTGAGTGTTGCAGCGGGCGGGGAAACGTCCGTCGGGGTCGAGCACATAAGCGACCCCGCCGGACATGCCCGCCGCGAAGTTACGGCCCGTCGGGCCGAGCACGACGACGGTTCCGCCGGTCATGTACTCGCAGCCGTGGTCTCCGACACCCTCGACAACAGCGCGCGCGCCTGAGTTGCGCACCGCGAACCGCTCGCCGGCCAG
Source organism: Thermoleophilaceae bacterium (assembly GCA_013698335.1). Classification (GTDB taxonomy): domain Bacteria; phylum Actinomycetota; class Thermoleophilia; order Solirubrobacterales; family Thermoleophilaceae; genus JACCVG01. The sequence continues at coordinate 6,324 of JACCVG010000178.1, read as the reverse complement.
TCCACGGAAGAACGCGCGTCCGGCCGTCGCTCCGTAGAGCAAGGTGTTGCCGACGATCACGTTCTCCTCGGCGACGAAGGTCGAGCCCTCGGGCGGACGGATCGAGACGATGCCGCCCGACAGCCCCTTGCCCGTGTAGTCGTTGGCGTCGCCTTCGAGCGAGATCGTGATGCCAGGCGCCAGCCAGCCTCCGAAGCTCTGCCCGGCCGAGCCCTTCATGTCGACGACGATCGAGTCCTCAGGCAGTCCCGGCTCGCCGAAGCGGCGCGCGACCTCGCCCGAGATCAAGCCACCGACGCAGCGGTGGCGGTTCTCGACGGCGACGGCGAAGCGACTCGGCGCACCACCGTCGAGGGTCTGCATGGCATGCGCGAGCAGCTCGTGGTCGAGATGGTCGTCGAGCACCGGATCCTGCTTGCGGACCGCTCGCCGGGCGACCTCGGGTGGCATATCCGGCTGTGCCAACAGCGCCGAGAGATCGACACCGCGCGCCTTCCAGTGCGAAATCGCGTCGTCCATCTCGAGCAGGTCGGTCCGACCGACGAGATCCTCGAACTTGGCGATCCCGAGCTTGGCCATGATCTGGCGGGTCTCCTCGGCGATGAAGAAGAAGAAGTTGACGACGTGCTCGGGCTGGCCGCGAAAGCGCTTGATCAGCTCAGGGTCCTGGGTCGCGATCCCGACCGGGCAGGTGTTGAGGTGGCAGGCGCGCATCATGATGCAGCCCATCGAGATCAGGGGAGCAGTCGACAGCCCCATCTCCTCGGCTCCGAGCAGCGCCGCGATGACGATGTCTCGGCCGGTCTTCATCTGACCGTCGGCCTGGACGACGATCCGGTCGCGCAGCTTGTTCATCACGAGGGTCTGCTGGGTCTCGGCCAAGCCGATCTCCCACGGGATGCCGGCGGAATGGATCGAGGAGACCGGTGAAGCGCCAGTCCCGCCGTCGAAACCGGCAATCGTCACATGATCGGAGTTGGCCTTGGCGACGCCCGCGGCGACAGTGCCGACGCCCACCTCGGCGACGAGCTTGACGCTGACGCGCGCGGTCGGGTTGGCGCAGCGCAGGTCGAAGATCAGCTGCTTGATGTCCTCGATCGAGTAAATGTCGTGGTGCGGGGGCGGCGAGATCAGGCCGACGCCGGGTGTCGAGTGGCGGATCTTCGCGATGTAGCGGTCGACCTTGTGGCCGGGCAGCTGGCCGCCCTCGCCGGGCTTCGCTCCCTGGGCGATCTTGATCTGGAGGTCGTCGGCATTGACGAGGTAGTGGGCGGTGACCCCGAACCGGCCCGAGGCGACCTGCTTGATCGCGGAGCGGCGCGAATCGCCGTTGGCATCGGGCGTGTAGCGGCGCGGGTCCTCCCCGCCCTCCCCGGTGTTCGACTTGCCACCGATCCGGTTCATCGCGATCGCGAGCGTCTCGTGGGCCGCCGGCGAGAGCGAGCCGAGCGACATGGCCCCGGTCGCGAACCGCTTGACGATCTCCTTGGCCGGCTCGACGTCCTCGAGTGGAACCGGGTCCGCGTCGCGGAACTTGAGCAGGCCGCGAATTGTTGACTGGCGCGTCGCGTCGGAGTTCGCCGCCGCCGTGAAGCGGTCATAGGCGTCCTGGCCGCCGTCGCGGACGGCGAACTGGAGCTCCGCGATCGTCTCGGGGTTCCACTGGTGGCGCTCTCCCCCGCGCCGCCATGCGTGGACGCCGCCGACAGGCAGGATCTCGGCATCGAGCGCCTGGGGATCGCGCGGGTAGGCTCGGCGGTGACGGGCGAGCGCCTCGACGGCGAGCACCTCGAGCCCGACCCCGCCGATCCGCGAGACCGTGCCCGGGAAGTAGCGGTCGATCAGCTCGCGTTCGAGGCCGACCGCCTCGAGGATCTGCGATCCCGAGTAGGACCGTACGGTCGAGATGCCCATCTTCGACATCGTCTTGAGGATGCCCTTCCCGGCTGCCTTGACAAGGTGCTTGTCGGCCTCGGCTGCGCTCTCGACGCCAGGCAGCAGCCCATGGTCGAACATGTCGTGGAGGGTCTCGAAGGCGAGGTATGGGTTGATCGCCGCAGCGCCGAAGGCGAGCAGGCAGCAAAAATGGTGCACCTCGCGCGCCTCGGCCGACTCGACCACGAGGCCGCAGCGCAACCGCGTACCCGCGCCGACGAGATGCTGGTGGATCGTCGAGAGCGCCAGCAGCGAGGGAATCGGCGCGCGTCCCCGGCCCCCCGCGCGGTCGGAGATGATCAGGATGTTGTCGCCGACCTCAATCATCGAGGACGCCTCGTGGCAGAGGCGCTCGAGCGCCCGCTCGATCCCCCCCGGACCCTCTTCGACCGGCCAGGTCGCGTCGAGCGTGTTCGACCGGAAGACGTGGTGGTTGACCTGGCGCAGCTTCTCGAGCTCACCGTCGGTCAGGATCGGATGGGAGATCAGCAGTTGGTGGGCGTGCTCGGCCGTCTCCGCGAACAGGTTCTCCTCCGGGCCGACCGGCATCGAGAGGCTCATCACCAGCTCCTCGCGAATCGGGTCGATTGCCGGGTTGGTGACCTGGGCGAAGAGCTGCTTGAAATAGCTGTAGAGCATCGGCTCGCGATCGGAGAGCACCGCAAGCGCGAAGTCGTTGCCCATCGAGCCGATCGGCTCGGCAGCCGCGACGCCACCCATCTGCGCGAGCGTGATTCGCACGTCCTCCTGCGTGTAGCCGAACATCTGCTGACGGGTCAGCAGCGGCTCGGCCGGAAGCTCACGCGGCACGACGGCATCGAGTTGCTCGAGCGCCAGCGAGCGGGTCTTGTACCAGTTGCCGTAAGGCCGCTGGGAAGCCACCTGGTGCTTGAGCTCAGCGTCCTCGACGATCCGGCCCTGCTCGAGATCGATCAGGAAGATCTTGCCGGGCTGGAAGCGGCCCTTGCGGACGACCTCCGCGGGCTCGAAGTCCAACACGCCCGTCTCAGACGCGAGCACGACAAACCCGTCCTCGGTCTCGAGCCAGCGGCCGGGGCGCAAGCCGTTGCGGTCGAGCGTCCCGCCGAGCACGCGACCGTCGCAGAAGACGACCGCCGCCGGGCCGTCCCAGGGCTCCATGAGGCAGTTGTGGAAGGCGTAGAAATCGACCAGCTCCTCAGGCAGGTCATCGCGGTTCTCCCAGGCCTCCGGGATCATCATCATCAGCGCGTGCGGTAGGGAGCGGCCGCCGAGCACGAGCAGCTCGAGGACGTTGTCGAAGGTCGCCGAATCCGATCCACCCGGCCGGATGACCGGCGAGATCTTCTCGATGTCGGCGCCGAAGAGCTCCGATTGCAGCTCCGACTCGCGCGCACGCATCCAGTTCGTGTTGCCCCGAACGGTGTTGATCTCGCCGTTGTGGGCGATCAGTCGGTAGGGATGCGCGAGCTGCCAGCTCGGGAAGGTGTTCGTCGAGAATCGTGAATGGACGAGCGCGACCGCCGTCTTGAGCCGCTCGTCGCGCAGGTCGGGGAAGTACTCGGCGAGCTGCGGGGTGGTGAGCATTCCCTTGTAGACGATCGTCCGCGAGGAGAAGGACGGGATCGCCAAGGTCTCCTCGTCGAAGGCGCGCTCGATCAGGCGGCGGATCACGTAGACCTTGCGCTCGAATCGCTCCTGATCGCCGTCACAGGTCGAGCCGACGAAGACCTGCGCGACGAGCGGCTCGGCCTCGGCCGCAGTGGGACCGGGCACCGAACTGTCGACAGGGACGCGGCGCCAGCCGAGCAGGGTCTGGCGCTCGGCGGCGATCGTCTGCTCGACGAACTGTTCGCAGCGCTCCCGCTCGACGTCCTCGCGCGGCAGGAAGAGCATCCCGATCGCGTACTCGCCGACCGGCGGGAGGTCGAACTCGACCTCCTCGCGCAGGAACTCGTCCGGGAGCTGGAGCAGGATGCCCGTGCCATCGCCTGTGTCGGGCTCGGCGCCGGTCGCACCACGGTGATCGAGCCGGTCGAGCACGGTCAGCGCCTTGACGACGGTGTCGTGGGTCGCGACTGCGTCGAGTCGCGCGACGGCGCCGATGCCACAGGCGTCGTGCTCGAAAGCGGGGTCGTAGAGGCCAGCGGCCCGTGGTCGCTTGGTGCGTGTCATGTCGAGATCTCCCCCCGCGGCGGCCACGGGACGAACGAGAATCGTAGCGATGCAAAGGTCTGCTATGCGCGTCGAGGGACGAGCCACTTGCCCGACGCGGCCGCCGAAATAGCGAGGGCCCCGGTCGCCCGGGGCCCTCGCCTTAGTCGATCGATAAGCCGGATCCTGTCTTGAACAGCCATCTATCTCTCTCACGCGCGTACGCGCGCGTAAGACGGGCCCTGCGGCCCTGCGGCCTACCTGGGACTCGGCGGGCAGCGTCATCGTCCCTGCTTGGCCTTGCACCGGGTGGGGTTTGCCTGGCCGGCGTGTCGCCACGCCGCCGGTGCGCTCTTACCGCACCATTTCACCCTTACCGTCGGGCCCTCACGTGAGGGGCCCGCTTAGGCGGTGTCATTTCTGTGGCACTTTCCCGCGGGTTTCCCCGGGTCGGCTTCCCGACCACCCCGCCCTTCGGTGTCCGGACTTTCCTCGAACCGCGGTTGTCTCTCCACGGCCCGCGACTGCTTGATCAACCCCTGAAGGGTACGCCCGTTCCCGGGTTGAGTCCAGGAACGGGACGAAACCTGCTCTCGGCGGAGACCGAGCTCAGTCGACGCGCGAGCCGCACGCCGAGCACGCGGCGTGCGGACCCGCTTGGCGGACGGTCCCGCCACACATCGGGCACTCGGACGATCCGGCGACGAGCACGCCCTCCCATACGCCCGCGAGCTTGCGCTCGAGCGTGAGCGGCTCGCCGCCGGACGGCCCAAGATTTCGCGCGGTCGAGCCGCGCCTTTCCCGCAGCGGCCGCGCGCGCTCGAGGCGACGCGAGGATGCACCCCGGGAGTCGTCGACCAGGCGAGCGGCCAGTTGCAGCTGGGCCGACATCAGGTGACCCGCCTGACGACCCCGACCACCCGGCCGACGACGCTGACGTCCGTCGCGCGGATCGGCTCGTGTGCGTCGTTCTCGGGCTGCAGGCGGATGTGATCGGCCTCGCGGAAGAACCGCTTTACGGTCGCCTCGCCCTCGAGCACCGCGACCACGATCTCGCCGTCGACTCCGTCGTCGGTCTTCTGGACGACGACGTGGTCGCCGTCGAGGATGCCCGCGTCCTTCATCGAATCACCGCGGACGCAGAGGAGGTAGTCGCCCGTGTCACCGCCGGCGAGGTCTGGAACGTCGTGGTAGTCCTCGACGTTCTCCTCGGCGAGGATCGGCGATCCCGCAGCGACCTGGCCGACGAGCGGCAACCCAGCGGGCGCTGCGACCCGGCGTGCCCGATCGACGAGCACCTCGATCGCGCGCGGCTTGGTCGGATCGCGCCTGAGCAGGCCGATCTTCTCGAGGTTGGCGAGGTGGGTGTGGACAGTCGACGACGAGGTCAGGCCGATCGCCTTGCCGATGTCGCGGACGGTCGGCGGGTAGCCGTGCTTGGCCGAGTAACGGCCGATGAAATCGAAGATCTCCTGCTGACGCTTGGTCAGGTTCAGGTCAACCATGCGAGCGGTCCCCTCTCTTGCGGTAGTCGGTCGGCGGCGTTGATAAGAACATGTGTTCGTAAAGGTAGCGCACCCTACGGATGACTTCCCCGCATAGGGCCGTTTTCGCAGCGGCCCCTATAATCAGCGTTCGCTACGCGCCTGTGGCGGAATTGGTAGACGCGCAAGGTTGAGGGCCTTGTGGGCCGTATGGCCCGTGGGAGTTCGAGTCTCCCTGGGCGCATCGAAAGGGCCTGGTATCGGGCGCGCAATCCAGACCCGATGGAGTGAGCGCGTTCGCCGAGGAGCGCCGGTGGGATAGGTTTGGGTCGTGGGTTCGTCGGCTACGTCCCACGTCCAGGCGGGCTCGGCTACATGGCTCGTCAGGGCAAAAGGGCCGCTCGGGCGATCGCCCAAGAGCTGGGCCGCATCTAGCCGGTCGTCAGCGCCCCCGCCGGCAACCGTCCCGGGACCTCCGGCATCAACCGGCGCGCCAACGCTCCCGCGGGGCGCGTGTCGATCTGCTCGCGCAGGTCATCGCAGGCCATCAACAGGCGGACCGACGCCGCGATCTGGAGATCCGCGACGTTCGGGCGATCTCCGCCGATCACTCCCGAGGCGATCAGTTGATCGACGCGATCGAGGTTTGCCGGCAGTCGCTCCAGATACTCCCCGGCACGGCCGTGGTGGCCGAGCAAGCGCGTCTCGATCTGGCTGATCGGCTTGATCATCGCCGGTGCGAGCCAGCTCGGGATCTTGGGCAGCGCGGATC
>JACCVG010000176.1 GCA_013698335.1 Thermoleophilaceae bacterium | reverse complement strand
GGCGACCACGCGGCGCTCGGGATGGAAGGCCGCTTTACCGTCCGCGCCCGCTGAGCTCCGCCTTTGTCTGACGGCCGACGATCCGCACCAAGATCACCGAGCGCGTGCGCGTGAAGGAGTCGGGTGGCAGGCGTTGTATCTAGTGCCAGCTCCGGCGTCGGCCGCGACGATCTGTCAAAGCTAGGTAGTCAGCCCGACGGTCGTCTCATCGGCGGCGATAAGAGGCTGGCGTCGGGGCCCCCAACTGCTATAGCTGCCCGTAGTGACGGGGACGCCACAGATCAGCGAGTACCGGCGCGCGATCGGGCACTTCGCGACGGGCGTCACGGTAGTCACCAGCGCCGGCGCGGGCGGGCCCGTCGGGCTGACCGCCAACGCGGTCTGTTCGCTGTCGCTGCAGCCGCGATTGATGATCGTCTGCCTCGACCTCGGTTCGAACACGCTCGCCGCGGTCCGTGATTGCGGCCGCCTGGCGGTCAACGTGCTCGCCCACGAACAGCAGGAGCTCGCGGTCCGCTTCGCCGGCAAGCAGGCTGATGGCGCTAAGTTCACCGACGTCGCCCACCACACCGTCGAGAACGTCCCGGTCCTCGACGGCGCGGTCGCCTGGCTCACGGGGACGGTCCGGGAGCTGCTCCCGGGCGGCGATCACGTGATCGGCATCGCCGAGGTCAGCGCGGTCGGCGGTGCCGGCGGCGATCCGCTCGTCTACTACCGCGGCGCATATCACGGCCTCGGCGAGGGGTTGCTGGACTAGGCCTTTTTCTCCGCTGGCGATTTGGTCCTGCTACTGCCGGGTCTAGGCGCCAATCGACCCGGACCCTCGGCGCGGCTCACACGGCGATGAAGTAGGCGCGCAGCGCCAGCCCCAGGATCACGAGTGCGCCCGTGGTCATGATCCCCATCTCACGCAGCACGATCCGGCGGGCGAGCACGATCTGCTCGGATCGATCGAGCGTCTCCAGGTCGACCTCCTCCTGGACCGCCGTGACGCGCAGCGCCTCGGAGACGAGCGTCACGAGCAGCGGCAGCAGCCCGTAGACCAGATGGAGGTCGGACGGGGCCGTCAGACCGGTCATGACGAGCGCCATCCCGAGCAGCGCCTGTAGGACGACCACCGCCTGCGCCGAGCGAAGCACGTACCAGAAGGTCACCGACGGCTCGCGCCGCAGCCAGGCGATGCCGCCGATCGCTCCGGCACCGGCGTTGAGTGCGATCACCGCGATTCCCACCCACATGTGCAGCTGACCCATCAGGGCAGCGTTTCACACCAAGTAGGTGATTCCGAAACGACAGACAGAGGAATCACCGCTCCACAAGCACGGTTTCGCACTATGTAGCAACCTGTCACAAGCTCGGATATAAGACGCCCTGATGTTGCAGGCCTACCTCCCCGTCCTCGTCTTCGTCGCCCTGGGAGTGGCGATCGCGAGCCTGTTCGCCAGCGTCAACAGGCTGCTCGGGCCGCGTCGGCCGAACAAGGTCAAGCAGGAGCCCTACGAGTGCGGCCTGCCCTCCGATGTCACGAAGAGCTTCCGCTTCGGGCTGAGCTTCTACATGATCGCGATGCTCTTCATCCTGTTCGACATCGAAGTCGTGTTCCTCTACCCGGTCGCCGTCCAGCTCGAGGCCTTCGGCGTCTTCGCGCTCGTCGAGACGGCGGTCTTCGTCGCCCTGCTGATGCTGGGGTTCGTCTTCGTGTGGCGCCGCGGGGCGCTCGAGTGGAAGTGAAGCGCGAGCCGCTGACCTCGCGTCAGCGGCTCCGCGGGATGACCGAATCGGAGGCCGATCTCGAGGCCGCCGTCGAGGACCGAATGATCTTCACGACGCTCGACAAGGCAAAGTCCTGGTCGCGCCGCAACGCGCTCTTCCCGCTCGGCTACGGAACCGCCTGCTGCGCGATCGAGATGATCACGACCGCGGCCGGCCCGCGCGCCGATCTCGCCCGCTTCGGCGCCGAGGTCGTCCGCGCCTCACCCCGCCAAGCCGACATGCTGATCCTCTCCGGCCGCCTGTCGATCAAGTGGGGCGACGTCGTGCGGCGCCTCTACGACCAGATGCTCGAGCCCAAGTGGGTGATCGCGATGGGCGCCTGCGCATCGAGCGCCGGGATGTTCAACAACTACGCGCTGATCGCCGGGGCCGACAAGGTCCTGCCGGTCGATGTCTACGTCCCGGGCTGCCCACCGCGCCCCGAAGCGCTGATCTACGGCATCAACAAGCTGCAGGCGAAGATTGCCGGCGACCCGGCGCTCGGCTGGCGCCAGCGGTACGGGGCGGAGGGGACCGAGGAGCGTGCCTGAGACGCTCGAGCTGGCCCCGGGCGAGGTCCGTGAGGCAGTTGCCTCACTACGCGCCGACTGGGACATGCTGTTGAGCGTCCACGGGTGCGACTACCTGCCCGCCGAGCCGCGCCTCGGAGTCCACTACGAGCTGATCTCGATGACGCGCCTCGAGCGCCTGCACGTCAAGACGCGGTTGACGATCGAGCAGGCCGAGGCCGGCGAGCTGCACTCGGTCGTCGACATCTATCCCTCGGCGAACGCACACGAGCGCGAGGTGTTCGACTTCTTCGGCGTCCGCTTCACCGGCCATCCGGACCTCAAGCGGATCCTGATGCCCGATGACTACGTCGGCTATCCGCAGCGCCGCGACTTCCCGGTCGGCGGCGAGCCCGTGCTGTTCACGTTCAACGAGCACGAGACGCCGCGCTGGTACGAGTGAGCGCGACAGCCGACACCCACGACGAGCTACTGACGCTCAACATCGGCCCGCAGCACCCCGCGACCCACGGTGTGCTGCGCCTCAAGTGCACGCTCGCGGGCGAGGTGGTCATCGATGTCGAGCCGATCGTCGGCTACGTCCACACCGGCATCGAGAAGAGCTGCGAGGACCACCAGTACTGGAAGGTCGTCACGTTCGTCGAGCGGATGGACTACCTCTCCTACTACTTCAACTCGCTCGCCTACTGCATGTCGGTCGAGCATCTGCTCGGCGAGGAGGTCCCGCGCCGGGCCCAGTACCTGCGCGTCGCCCACCTCGAGCTCAACCGGATCGCCAGCCACCTGTTCTGGCTCGGTACCTCGATCCTCGACCTCGGCGCAATGAGCCCGGTCTTCTACGCGCTGCGCGAGCGCGACCAGGTCCTTGACCTGTTCGAGATGTCGGGCGGGCAGCGAATGCACCCGCGCTACTTCCAGGTCGGCGGCGTGATCGAGGACATCCCGCCGGGCTGGGAGACCAAGGTGCGCGAGTTCCTAGTCGAGATGTCGGAGCGGATCGACCAGTACGAGGACCTGCTCGACCGCAACGAGATCCTGCTCCAGCGGCTCAAGAACGTCGGTGTCGTACCGGAAAAGCGGCTGCTCGAGCTCGGTATCACCGGCCCGTTGCTGCGCGCCTCGGGCAACCCGTGGGACCTGCGCAAGGCGATGCCCTATTGCTCCTACGACGAGTTCGACTTCCGGATCCCGGTCGGCACGATCGGGGACAACTACGACCGCTACCGCGTCCGGATGGCCGAGATGCGCGAGTCGCTGAAGATCGTCGAGCAAGCGCTCGACGGCCTGCCCGAGGGGCCGTTCATGACGACCAACCGCAAGATCGCGCTGCCGCCGCGCAATGAGCTCGCGACGTCGATGGAATCGCTGATCCACCACTTCAAGCTGGTCACCGAGGGTTTCCGCGTCCCGGCCGGCGAGGCCTACGTCGCGATCGAATCGCCACGCGGCGAGATGGGCTGCTTCGTGCTCGCCGACGGCTCGTCCAAGCCCGCTCGCGTCCACATGCGCGACCCCTCGTTCAACAACCTGCAGATGGTCCCGGACATGTGTCGCGGCGCCTACCTCGCCGACCTGATCGCGAGCGTCGCCTGCCTCGACCCGATCCTCGGCGGGGTGGATCGCTGACATGAACGGCGCACGACCGCACGAGAGCGGTGCCGAGAGACGGCTCGGCTCGGCGACGCCCGACCGCCAGGAGGCGCGCCCGGCGTTCGCCAAGGGCTGGGACGAGCCCGCCGATCTCTCCAAGCCCCCGGCTCCGGTCCCCGAGCCCGCCGACATCGAGGTGCCGGCCGAGCTGCGCGCAGAGATCGAGGCTCACATGGCCCGCTATCCGGACATCCGCTCGGCCACGCTGCCGGCGCTGTTCGCGGCCCAGCGCCTCCACGGCTGGTGCTCGCCCCAGGCGCTCGAGCAGGTCGCCGCGGTGATGGGCGTGACGCCCGCCTACCTCGAGTCGATCACGACCTTCTACGACATGTACCGCAACGAGCCGGTCGGCTCGCGCTACGTCTACGTCTGCACCGGCGTCGCCTGCAGCCTGCGCCGCGCGCGAACCGTCTACAAGGCGATCGCGGCGGCGGGCGCCGAGCTCGACGACGTCGAGATCCGCGAGTTCGAGTGTCTCGGCGCCTGCGACATGGCGCCGATGGCCTCGATCGACGGCCGCTACGTCGGCCCGTTGGGGACCGAGGACGCCGAGCAGATCGTGGACGCGATCCGCGCCGGCCGCGAGGTGCTCCCCGGCCGCGGACTCGAGGGCATGCCCGAGGCCGCCGCAGGCCGCTGGTCGGGAGGCGACCCGATCCCGTGATCGAGCACCGCGTCCTCACCGAGCACTTCGACACCCCCGACCTCCACCGACTCGAGGTCTACGAGTCGATCGGCGGCTACACGGCGCTGCGCAAGGCCGTCGCAATGGCACCCGAGGATCTGCTCTCAGAGCTCGAGGCCTCCGGCCTGCGCGGCCGTGGCGGCGCCGGCTTCTCGATGGGCAAGAAGGCATCGTTCATCCCGATGGGGACGATGGACAAGTTCCTCTGCTGCAACGCCGACGAATCGGAGCCCGGCACCTTCAAGGACCGGCTGCTGATGCAGCGCAACCCGCACCGCCTGATCGAGGGGATGATCATCGCCGCGCGCGCCGCCGGAGCGAACAAGGCGTTTATCTACATCCGTGGCGAGTACGAACTGCAGGCCGACATCCTCGACGCGGCGCTCGCCGAAGCGCGCGCCAAGGGCTATCTCGGCGAGTCGATCCTCGGCTCAGACCACCAGTGCGACCTCGTCGTCCACCGCGGCGCCGGCGCATACATCTGCGGCGAGGAGTCGGCGCTGCTCGACTCGCTCGAGGGCAAGCGCGGGAACCCGCGGCTCAAGCCCCCGTTCCCAGCCAACCAGGGCCTCTACCAGGGTCCGACGCTAATTAACAACGTCGAGACGCTCTGCAACGTGCCGCTGATCGTCGACCGCGGCGCGGACTGGTTCCGCACGCTCGGCACCGAGAAGTCGACCGGGACGAAGCTGGTCTCGGTCTCGGGCAACGTCCGGCGGCCCGGCAACTACGAGGTCGAGCTCGGCGTCCCCGCACGCGAGATCGTCGAAGGGCTCGCCGGCGGCGCACCCGAGGGACAGACGATCAAGTGCTGGTTCCCCGGCGGTTCCTCGGCGCCGATCCTGCTGCCCGAGCACCTCGACCTGCCGTATGACTTCGAGAACATGGCCGAGGCGGGCTCGATGCTCGGCTCGGCGGCAATCATTGTCGTCGACGACTCCCAGCCGATCGTCGAGGTCGCGATGGCGATCGCGAAGTTCTACCACCACGAATCCTGCGGAAAGTGCGTTCCGTGTCGCGAGGGGACGAGCTGGACGGTCAAGATGCTCGACCGCATCGATTCCGGTGAGGCAACCCCGATGGACATCGAGATCCTGGCCTCGGTGCAGGAGCAGATCGTCGGCAACTGCCTCTGCGTGCTCGGCGATTCGATGGCGATGCCGATCGCCTCGATGGTCAAGCACTTCCGGCCCGAGTTCGAGGCCCACATCGAGCAGGCCCGCCGCGCGGCCGACCGCGAGGCGATCGCCGCGCCGGTCGAGGAGGCAGCGTGAGGCCGACCCGGCGCAGCGTGACCTTCGAGGTCGACGGCCGTCAGGTGACCGCACCGGCGGGCGCGATGCTCGTCGATGGCGCAAAACTCGGCGACGTCGAGATCCCCTACTTCTGTTACGAGCCGAAGCTGGACAAGCCGGTCGGCGCCTGTCGCATGTGCCTGGTCGAGATCGAGGGGATCCCGAAGCTCCAGACCGCGTGCTCGACCCCGGTCCAGGACGGGATGGTCGTCCGCACCGCGACCGATCGCGTCAAGGCCGCGCAGAACGCGGTCGTCGAGTTCCTGCTCATCAACCACCCGCTCGACTGCCCGGTCTGCGACAAGGGCGGCGAGTGCCCGCTGCAGGACATCTCCTACGGCTGGGGCCCCGGCAACTCGCGCTTCGTCGAACCCAAGCGCCACTTCAAGAAGCCGCTCGAACTGAGCCCGCTGGTCGCCATCGACCGCGAGCGCTGCATCCTCTGCTACCGCTGCGTCCGCTTCTCGCAAGAGATCTCCGAGGACTACCAGCTGGTTTTCCTCGAGCGCGGTGACCACAGCTTCGTCGGCACCCACGACGCCCACCCCTACGTAGCGCCGTTCAGCGGCAACATCATCGAGCTGTGCCCGGTCGGCGCGCTGACCTCGACCGCCTACCGATTTCGGGCGCGGCCGTGGGACATCGAAGGCTCCGGGACGGTCTGCACGCTCTGCCCGAGCCAGTGCAACGTCGAGCTGACGGTTCGCGACGACGCGCGCATCCTGCGCGTCCTGGCGCGCGACCGCGGCCACGGCAACACCGAGGTCGACGACGGCTGGCTCTGCGACAAGGGCCGCTTCGGCTACGACGCATTCCATTCCGAGGATCGGCTGACCGCACCGCTTGTCCGCGACGGCGGCTCGCTGCGCGAGGTGTCCTGGGAGGTCGCGCTCGAGAAGGCCGCGACCGGTCTGAAGAAGGCCGGCGCCGCGACCGCCGCGCTGGCCGGCGGCGAGGCGACCAACGAGGAGGGCTTCCTGCTGCAGCGGCTCGTGCGCGAGACGCTCGGCTCACCGCACGTCGACTCGCGCCCGAGCGGCGCGCTCGACCCGGCGGCCACCCGCGCGCTCAGCCACCCCGAGCTCGCCGCGCGGGTCTCCGACATCGACTACGCGGGCGTCGTGATCGTGCTCGGGACAGAGCTCGTCGACGAGTCGCCGATCCTCGACCTGCGGGTCCGCAAGACGGTCCGCCGTTCCGGCACCGCGCTGGTAGTCGTCTCGAGCCGGCCCAACTCGCTCGATCCGAACGCCGACGCCGTGCTGCGCTTCGCCCCCGGCGCCGAGGAGGCCGCGGCGCTCGCACTGGCCGCGGCGCTGCACGAGGGCGTACGCGCCGACCGAGATCTCGACGAGCTCGCGCGGCTCGCCG